>NZ_RAQN01000009.1:0-177017 GCF_003664375.1 Candidatus Rickettsia colombianensi | reverse complement strand
AATACCTAATCTGACGCGGGCTCATCCATCAGCGATAAATCTTTCCTCCGTAGAGAATATACGGTATTAGCTTTTATTTCTAAAAGTTATTCCGTACTGATGGGTAGATTCCCACGTGTTACTCACCCGTCTGCCACTAACTAATTGGAGCAAGCCCCAATTAGCCCGTTCGACTTGCATGTGTTAAGCATACCGATAGCGTTCGTTCTGAGCCAGGATCAAACTCTCAAGTTTGATTCTGTCAGTTTTACTTTAAAAAATTGACAGGTTTAATTATCACTTTTGTGATATGTACATGTTTACTGTCACTATCTATATCTAATTATTTACTTTTAAAAACAGCTGCGACTTTTTTTCATTTATCGCTTTAGATTAGGTGTAGTTATATGCAATATAATCAGACCTGTCAACTACAATTTTGAAATTATTTTATTTTTTTATTAAGAGCCTGTTCACAATCTTATTTTAATTGATAACTAAACAGATTTTTAAGCGAAAATTAATAAGATTTTTGTAGGAATAGTACTCCTATTTCAAAAAAATCTTATAATTTGCAGCTAAAAAGATTTTAATTAGCTTTAAAATTAAGATCGTGAACAGGCTCTTAAGCTTATTTATTTAGCAAGTCCTCTAACAATTTTTCGGATGGAGTGCTACCGTTTAATACTAAATTAGGATTATTTAAAACCTCATTATCAAAGGATTCAAACCTCCCTCCGAGATGTTTTGCTAAAAACCGTTCTGCAATAGCATAAAAGGAAAGTTTATTTGATTCATTTAAAAAGAAATGTATTTCATTTTTATATAAAGTATAAGTTACCGGAATATTATGCTTGTTCATTGCTTCTACCATTTGGTCCGATTCAGCTTGCGGCACTCTTGTATCTTTTGCTTCTTGCATTACAAGTAAAAGCTTTGTGATATTAGTAACGTGCGTTAATGGAGAGTACCGGTATAATTTCTCAGCCGTTTCTAAAAGACTCAATTTTACTTTATCTAGCCTATCTAAACGAGCATCTTGAATAAAGTAATTTGAAATTGTTGCTAAATTAGGTGGACCGGCAATATCCACACTGTAAGCAAAAAGCTCAGGCGTAAAAGTTAATCCGGCAAGTGCCGCATATCCACCGTAACCGACTCCCATAATAGCAATTTTTTTAGGTTCGGCTATTTTATTTTTAATAGCCCAGTTAACGGCATCAATTAAATCGTCTTGCATTTTCTGCCCCCATTCTTCGTAACCGCTACTTAAAAACTTCTTTCCGAATCCTTCCGAGCCTCTAAAATTAACGCTTAGAACCGCATAACCACAATTTGCAAGCCATTGATGATTGGTGTTCATACCCCATTTATCTCTTTGATCAGGTCCATCATGCACTAAAAGTACTAACGGTAATGGATTCTTTGGATAAATTTGCTTATTTAACTCAGTATTTTTAGGGAAAGTAATATAACTAACTAAATCTAAACCGTCCCTAGATTTAATAATTACCGGATTCATAGGAGATGAGAATATTACTCTAATGCTTTATAACGTGCAAATAAATGTTTTACTTCTTTGTTTTTCCTATCATATTTAGTAGGGCGGGTATCACTATAAAACATTACAAACCAAGTTTTGTCATCTACTGTACGATGCATAATTTCTAATTCCCCTAAATTTAAGACCTCAAGGAATTTAATATCATCTCTAATAGCATTATCAATTATACGATATTTAGGTTCATCGTAATTAGTTATAACCTCTTGGACTTTATTGGTAATCGGATCAGAGGTAAAGCTGTAAGAATCTGTCTTTTCATCTTCAGCAATTAATTCTGATTTACCGTTTGCTAAATTGACTAATTTAATAGCTATATTATCACGGTCTCGACTATCATATAAATAAGAACTGTTATTTTGAGAATTACAATTAAAAATTTTGTATCATAACTATCCTTAAGAGGTATTTTGGTAAAAAGCTGCCATTCATTATCTATAAATCGCCAATATTCTTTTTCACCTTTCTCATTCATAGCCATCCCAAAACAAATTTGTAAATTATTATCAAAAAGAAAATTCCAAAATTTATCATTCTTCAATACTAATTTTTTACTGTAATCAGTAAGATTAAATGAATAAATATCAAAATATGTTTGATCAGTTTGTTTTAAGCCAATCACATACTTCATTAGGATTTTTAGGACTTGCGGCAATTAACTTAGCTGTAAGATTTTTATCAGGAGTTAATAATTTTGTTTGTTTGGTTTTTATATCATAACTATAAAGCTGATTATTATTAGTACTTGCTTCTCTTTCTAAGTAAAGTATATGATTATTATAGCCCCAAGCATAATTACAATTACCGCACTTCATATCTATGGTCGTTATAATATTGTCAGGACCATCACTATCTACTATATATATACGATTTATTATCTTTCTCTGCTATATAACTTATATACTTACCGTCCGGACTAAAATTTAATTCTTTATATTTAGATAAGGCAAATAACGCCTTTCTTGGTATAATATCATCCTTAACATCCATATCTGCTTTAATAGCGGGATTTATTATTATACAAAATATAATTATAGAGATAATTTTTGATAGCATACTAAATACCTTAAAATAATTTATAGTTATTTTGTCACTATAAACATAAAAAATTACTTTATGCAATAAATTTTATAAAATTATATGGCACAGCATAATTCAGAAATGTTCAAACAAGATGAGCTTATATGTCATTCCCGCGGAAGCGGGAATGACATATAGGGTTTTTCAAAATTGTCCGATATAATTCTAACCTCCCGAACGTCCGACTTTCAAATCTAGCTCTTTTAAATCGAATTTTATATCGATTATTGCTCCCTCTTCTTCTCTGTTCGCTATATCTAGAATGCCGCAATGTTCTTCGACTATTCTTTTGACTATAGCAAGCCCTACTCCCATACCTTTACTGCTGGTTGTAACATAGCTTTCGGTAGCTTTGCCTATTAGCTCAGGCGGGAATCCTTTACCGTTATCTATTACAATAACACTAATAAAATCGTCTTTAGCATCTATAGTAACTTCTATTTTTCCGGATTCTCGCCCTTCTATTGACTCTTCTGCATTTTTCAACAAATTTATCATAACTTGATTTATTTGGGTAGCATCACACATAAAATCAAATTGATCTACGTTAGACTCAAATTTATACAAAATATTATCATTAAGTAATTTACGTGCTTCAACAATATGCTTAACTAAATAAACTAATTCACTCTTCGTAAATTTAGGAGCAGGAAGACGTGCAAAAAGAACAAATTCGGATACTATATTTTTAATATCGTTAGTATGGCGAATAATCATTTTTAAATAACTTTCAAATTCTGCCCTTTCCTTAATTTCAGGACTAAATTTCTTAAGCAGCCTTTCAGAAGCAAGTAAAATAGGAGTTAACGGGTTCTTGATTTCATGGGCTACTTTTTTTGCAACATCCGACCAAGCCATAGCCCTCTGTGCTATAACTAAATCGCGCTGCTGGCGGGAAAGCTGCTTAATCATTCTATTAAATGCCGCATAAAGCGTTCCTATTTCGTCTTTATCTACTTCATTTTCAGGTACTTGCACCGTTAAATCACCGTCTTTAACTTTGTCGGTTGCAGTAACTAATTTTTTAATAGGTTTTACTATTTTAGCAGTAAATATAACCCCGAAACTTATAGCTACAAAAAGAAGTAATAAGGCAATAAAGATAAACATTATAGAGAACTTAATCTGTATATTATCTATTTCATTTTTAAGGCTATTATACTCGGCAGCTGCTCCGTTAGTTGCATCTACATGGTCGATAATTTTATTATCTACTAATCTACCGACTAATAAATACACATCATTATATTCTTTTAATTTAATCAGCATCCTTATTTTGGTTGGATCGGATTTTACTTCCACCGGTTCACCTAAATCCGCTTTTTTAATTAAATGTGTAGGGATAGTTGCAAATGATAATGAAAAACTTAAATAACTATTAGCTACTATAGTATTAGTAGATTTGTTTAAAACTATAGCTTCATCAAGCGAACGCATTTCTGCTTCAGTATTAAGTGTTTTAGTAAATAAAGCGGGATTGTGAATTAAATCGTAATACATATCGCTTAAATCTTCAGCAACGGCTAAAGCCGTTTCTTTTAGCTGTAATTTATGCTCGGCAATATAAGATTCTGCAACTATCACGGATTGGTCAAGAACTGTAGAAATCTTCTTATCAAACCAAGCTTGAACACTAAGATTAAAAAAATAAACAGAAAATACCGAAACAATTATAGTTGGAATAGCTGCAACTAAACTAAAGGCAATTACAATACGATTTTGTAATTTAGAACTATCATTATTATTATTTTTAGTAAAAAATTTTTGAGTTAGTAAAACACCTAAAATTAAAAAAATTGCTAAATCAACTAATAAAAATCCAATAATCGTACTAAAATTCTTCGATTCTAAAGATATCACATAAGAAGTAGCACAGGCAAAAATAACGGCAGCCGCTATTAAAGTAAAAATCAGCATTCTACTAGAAAAATAAGAATGTAAATTTTGTTTAAGATAACTAAGCATAGATACTGTTTATATGACTATAACCGTTCTTTATAACATAAAAAAAGTCAATTGGGAATATTTCAAGAAGTACCTTATTGTATTTCTGCGGAGGCGTTGCTGCGTGGGTACTTAATCGTCATTGCGAACAGACATTGTTGCGTGGACCGGTAAAATCCACTGTGTCACCTAGTTCGCTTGACCACGGGGTCCATAAAAACAATAATACTAATAATTTTAGTATTTTTAACTGGATCCCGTGGTCAAGCCACGGGATGACAGAGGTGAAATTGATCCACGCAACAATGCTTTGCGAGCAGCCGTAGGCTTCTGAGATTGCTTCAATTGCTATGCAATTTCCTCTCAATGACGGAAAATTACGAAGCAACCTATAGTCAATTCAGCCCCATTTGGTGACAGGCGTGAGAGTAGAGCCTATAATTAATAGGCGAAAGGGCGAACAACGTGCTACCTCATGCAAATCAATTGACTATACATAACAAAAAAGCTAGAAATATTAATATTTCTAGCTTTATATTTAGTATTTAAATAGTTTGAAATTTTATTCATCAAACATTTTTTTACGAGCAAATTTTCTCTGTCTTCTCGCTGCTTCTTGTGCTTTACGAACACGCTTCGCTGAAGGTGTTTCATAATAACGCTGTTCTTTCATCTTACGAAAATAAAGCTCTCTTTGTAGCTTTTTCTTAAAATTCTTAAGCGTATTATCACAATTACCGGCGTGAACATTTACTAGTATCACTAAAATTACTCTCCTTAAAAGATATTGTGGTTTATTGAACTATACCCTATAATTAAGTTATATGTCAAGGTTAAAAATATGAGCATTCAAGAAGAACACCATATCAAAAAAATAAGCTTCGTGCAATCTTTATTAGAATTATTACCGTTTAATGAATGGAATAATAAGCTACTCGAAGAAGCAGAAGAAAAATGCGGCTTTGCAAAAGGTTATGCTTTAATAGTTTTTCCGGAAGGTTTATCTGAAATAGTAGAATTCTTTGAAAGCTACTTAGATAATATTATGTTAGAAAGCTTAAACACAATAGAAGAACCAAAAAAAATAAGAGAGAAAATATTTTTAGCCGTAAAGATCAGAATCAAAACCGTGCTTCCTATTATTCATAGTAAGAATGCCGCTTATTTTGCATTAAATCCAATGCAAGGCACTCAAGTTGCATTCCGTAGTTGTGATGCTATTTGGCGTTATGCCGGCGATAAATCTCTTGATTTTAACTATTATACCAAAAGAGGCTTATTACTCTCGGTTTATGTCTCATCTATTCTTTTTTATATCCAAGACGAATCGGAAAATTATATTGAAACTGATAAATTTATTGAGACTGCCGTAGAAAATATAGTAAAAACTTTCTCACAGATGAAAAAATTACTTGATCCTTCAAATATCCCCATAGTTAGAATGTTTACGTAGATATACTTAAATGGGGTAAAATATATTTTTGTGTAATATTAATTATTTGGTAGGCTTTAAATAAATACATGATTAATAATTGACACTATGATGTATATTATAATATTATATTTTAGAATTTATTAAGTGATATAATTACATAGTAGCATTGATAAAAACGGTAGGTTATTAATTCCTCATCAAATTAGAAACGCTATGAAACTTAAAGCCGGCGATTCTTTCATTATAAATAAAGTTACTACATTTAGTAACTCTTCATAAGGCTGTAAAAGAAGCTCAAGCATTGTTTAAACAACATGGCTCTAAATCAGAATCATTTGTTGATGAATTTTTAAAGCAGAAATATCAAGAAGCAAATAAAGAAAATTCTAAGTTTTAATTTGTGGTTCGATAATGTCTTCTCATAATGATAAATCTGTAATTCTAGATAGCTCTTCCTTGATAGCTTTACTTAAAAGGACAGGACAAAATTAGTACTGTAAATATTGCAGAAGTAGTAAAATTCTTGATAGACCGAAAAGGTTTAACAAGAGAGCAAACACATAAGCTAATACCAAATCTTATTCCAACAATTTTACCGTTTGATGAGGAGCAAGCTTTTTTAAGCGGAGAGCTAATAACTAAAACTAAACAACTAGGATTATCACTTGGTGATAGAACTTGTCTTGCTCTTGCACTATCAAAAAATTATCCCGTATATACAGCAGATAAAGCTTGGGCTAGCTTGCAATTAAGTTGCAATATTGTTTTGATTCGCTAATTATCAAAAAAATATTTTTATAGAGCTTAAATGCTTCATTTAAAAAACTTTTCTGATTCTTTTGCTGATAACCACTGTGGTTGTTGTTCAATATTTGCCGCTGTTTTCCCCTAATAATTATCTTTAAGATTTTCTATCCAAGCTTTATCTCTTATTTCTTCAAAAGAAAGCTCATTATTTTTCTTATATTTTGAAAATATTCCTCCCACATCCGGAATAGGAGATAACATAGCGTGGTTATTATTAATTTTCTTATTAATAATATTAATGTTAAAAGGTTCTCTGATTTTCATTTGTTCATTAAAATTAAATAGTTTAGTACAAATTATGTATTTATCTCTTAGTCATTATCTATTATTATAGATAAAATTATTATAATAATTTCTAAAATAATGACAAATACTAAATATTATCCTGAAGTTAGTTCGAATGCTGATTTTGCAGGCTTAGAGCGAGAGATACTAAAATTTTGGCAAGACAATAATATATTCCAAAAATCTATTGACGATAGGAATGGAGAGGCGGAATTTATTTTTTATGACGGCCCACCTTTTGCAAACGGTTTGCCGCATTACGGTCACTTGCTTACCGGCTTTATTAAAGACGTGTATGCTAGATACCAAACTGTAAAAGGTAAGAAAGTCGAGCGTCGCTTTGGCTGGGACTGCCACGGTCTACCTGCTGAAATGCAATCAGAGAAAGAACTTGGTATTTCAGGACGTCTTGCAATAACTAATTTCGGTATAGAGAAGTTTAATGCACATTGCAGAGCTTCGGTAATGAAATATGCTAGCGATTGGGAAGAATATGTAATTAGTCAAGCAAGATGGGTGGATTTTAAAAATTCTTATAAAACGATGGATAAGAATTTTATGGAATCCGTCCTTTGGACGTTTAAAGAACTATATAATAAAGGGCTATTATACGCGTCAATGCGGGTAATGCCTTATTCTTGGGCATGCGAAACACCGCTTTCTAATTTTGAAACAAGGCTTGATAATTCTTATCGTGAGAGAGCAGATAAAGCAATAACGGTGAGTTTTGTACTATGTCATCCCGTGGCTACGACCACGGGATCTTTTAAAGAATACCGTATACTCGCTTGGACGACTACGCCTTGGACATTGCCGTCGAACCTAGCCCTCGCAGTCGGTAGTGATATAGATTATGCATTAGTCCCAAAAAATGGTGTTTGTTATATTATAGCTGCTTCTTCCGTCTCTAAATATGCTAAAGAATTAGGACTTAGCGGTGAGGAAAATTTTGAGATAATTAAAGGCTCAGAGCTTCAGGGATTAAGTTATAAGCCTTTATTCGACTATTTCGAGAATCATCCAAACAGCTTCAAGATATTTGCAGGTGATTTCGTGGTTGAGGGTGACGGCACGGGCGTTGTTCATATGGCTCCAGGCTTTGGTGAAGATGACCAAATACTTTGTGAATCAAAGGGGATCTCACTTGTTTGCCCTGTTGATAATAGCGGTAAGTTTACCAAAGAAATTTCTGATTTAGAGGGTTTGCAAGTATTTGACGCAAATGACAAAATAATTATCAAACTGAAAGAGCAAGGAAATTGGCTAAAAACCGAGCAGTATATTCATAATTATCCTCATTGCTGGCGAACAGATACACCTCTTATATATAAGGCTGTTCCGTCATGGTATGTAAAGGTTACACAGTTTAAAGATAGAATGGTAGAATTAAATCAGCAAATAAATTGGATTCCATATCACGTTAAGGATAATTTATTCGGTAAGTGGCTTGAAAATGCCCGTGATTGGTCAATAAGCCGTAATAGATTCTGGGGAACGCCGCTGCCTGTATGGAAATCAGACGATCCAAAATATCCACGCATAGATGTTTATGGCTCTATAGAGGAATTAGAGAAAGATTTTGGAGTTAAAGTTACTGATTTACATCGTCCGTTTATCGACAAACTTACTAGGGCCAATCCTGATGATCCAACCGGTAAATCAACAATGCGTAGAATCGAAGACGTGTTTGATTGCTGGTTTGAAAGCGGCTCAATGCCATATGGGCAAGCCCATTACCCTTTTGAAAATAAAGAATGGTTTGAGGATCATTTTCCGGCTGATTTTATAGTTGAGTATTCAGCTCAAACACGAGGATGGTTCTATACTTTAATGGTGCTATCTACTGCTTTATTTGATCGTCCACCATTTTTAAATTGTATATGCCACGGCGTAATTTTGGATGCTACAGGTCAAAAACTTTCAAAGCGTCTTAATAACTACGCCGATCCGCTGGAGCTATTTGATAAATACGGCTCAGATGCCTTAAGAGTTACGATGTTATCTTCAAACGTTGTTAAAGGTCAGGAGCTATTAATTGATAAAGACGGTAAGATAGTGTTTGATACGCTTCGTCTATTTATCAAACCTATATGGAATGCTTACCATTTCTTTACGATGTATGCTAATGCCGATTCACTTAAAGGCGAGCTTAATTTTGCTTCCGAAAACGTGCTTGATGTTTATATATTATCCAAGCTTAAAATAGCCGTACAAAAAATTGAAGAGAGCTTAGATAATTTCGATACGCAAACGGCTTATCATACAGTTTTAGAATTTTTTGAAGTATTGAATAACTGGTATATAAGGCGAAGTAGAGCTAGATTTTGGAAAAGTGAAAAAGATACAGATAAGCAAAATGCTTATAATACTCTGTATTCATGCCTTGAAACTATGGCTATTGCGATGTCAGCACTAGTGCCTATGATTTCGGAGGCGATATATAAGGGATTACGTCATTGCGAGGACACTCTGTCATCCCGTGGCTTGACCACGGGATCCAGTAAATCAATAAACAACAACACTACAAGTTGTTTTTTGGATCCAGTGATCAAACCATGGGATGACACCCCATCAGTGCCTCGCAATGACGAGATTAGTGTACATCTCTGCAACTACCCTACTCTCTCAGACTTTGAAATAAATCACGAACTAGTTGCTACTATGGATAATGTGCTTGATATTTGCAGTAATAGCCTGTTTATCCGAAGCACTGAAAATATCAGAGTAAGGCAACCACTAGCTAGTATAACTATCATTAGTAAACATAATGATAACCTTAAAGATTTTAAAGATTTAATTAAAGATGAAATTAATGTTAAGGCGGTAATTTATCGTGACGATCTAGAGAATTACGCAAGCAAAAAACTATCGATTAATTTTCCAATGCTTGGTAAACGTTTGCCGCATAAAATGAAAGAGATTATAGCCGCTTCTAAAAAAGGTGAGTGGGAAGCTATCGCAGGCGGTTTAGCTATATGCGGTGAAACCTTAAATAGTGACGAATATAAGCTAGTTTTAGAACCATATTCACATATAAAAGGAGCAGCAAGTTTTGAGAATAATAGTAGCTTGTTAATACTTGATTTAGAGCTAACACCTGAGTTAATAGAAGAAGGATACGCAAGAGACATTGTACGCTTCATACAACAGGCTCGAAAAGATGCCGATTTCTCTATAACTGACAGGATTTTAATTGAGATAATAAGCGAGTTTGATTTATCCAAGATAATTGATAATTATGGAGACTTTATTAAAGAACAAACTTTAGGCGAGTTTGCTAAAAATTTCACGCCTGATTATGTAAGTAAAGTAGAATTAGAGAACCATCAAATACAACTTAAAGTTAAGAGATCGTAAATTATTTTACTATCAATTAAGATATTGGTAATTTACTTAGATTAATCTATAGTACGCACGCTATAAATTAATTTAAGGTAAATTACGCATAAAAGCTTCTCTTTTAAAGCTCTAAGAGATTCTTTGAAAACTGAAAAACAAAAATGATAGTCTTTATGAAGCGGTTCTTCAAGGTCGTTTAGATTTAGTTAAATATTTTATTGAAGAAAAATGGTTTGATGTTAATACTACAATTGATGATCCTGTATACGGAAGTGCTATATTAAGTATTGCTACTATGGAGGAGCATACTGATGTAATGGATTACCTCCTAACAAAAGGTGCTATCCCATCTCAAGGTGTTATATCCGCAATAATAAAAGTTAATGTCAAAATTTTAGAAAAGTTGTTTGAATATGGTGCAACAGCTCGTGGTGATTATTCAGAAGATCCTGTTGCTTTAGTAGTATGCGGTACGATCGAAGCCTATGAACCCAATTATAATAAAGCCCACCTAAAGAACAAGATCTGCTTAAGTATGTAGAAATGCTTAAATTTTTATTAGAGCATGATGGTAATCCTAATGCTCTAATTTTAGAAAGAGGTATAGTAGTCCTTGTAGCATTAAATGCACTTATAGATAAGCCGGAAAATCCTATATATAAAGATATTTGCAAATTATTAATTAAGCATGAAGCTGATACTTCTAAGCATAATAATGATAAGCATAAGAAATATATAGCAATTATAGAAAAGTTAAAAGCATAAATAATGTAAATGTTTCTGAGGCTAATATTGAAACTAAAACAGGTTTTAGATTAGGAGAAACTGTTATCAAAATTCTTTTCACTTGATGAAATTAATACACTTGGTGAAAGTCAAACTCCTTTAGGCGGTGATATAAAAAATATATTTAATTCTGAGCTTGAATAATGTTATTCCTACGGAGACAGTAAAGTATTGTTGAGTAGATACCCAATTCGTCATTGCGAGGAAAAACTATAAGTTTTGACGAAGCAATCTCAGGAGTTTGTTATTATTTCATGAGATTGCCACGCAGCCTACGGCTGCTCGCAATGACGATTTGCTATCCATGCTGGAGTGATATCAACTACTTTATGCAAACTCCAATAATACCTGCCCTCTTACAACATTATCCTTTTCATTAACAAAAATTTTAGCTATTTTTCCGTCTCTTTCGGCTAAAATAAGATTTTCCATTTTCATAGCAGTTAAAATCATAATTTCTTGTCCTGCCGTCACTTCCTGCCCTTCTTTTACCTTTATTGCAGCAATCTGACCGCTTAGAGGAGCTTGTAGTTCGGAGCTTTCTTCCACCACTACTTTTGAGACCATCAACGCTTCAAGTTCTGATATACGAGGAGAGCGTACAAAGGCTTTTACGCTAATACCGGCATGCGATAATAAATAACCGGTTCTGATATTTTCAATTTTAACATTTGTCTTTTTACCGTTAATGATAGCCGTAAAAAGTTCATTACCTAAATTCCAGTTACTACGAATATATATTCTATCGCTTTCATGACGTATATTATAGCCGTTTTCAACAGGTGTAATTAATACGGGGAATAGTTTATCATCGATAGTTACTACCCACCTTGTACCTATTTTGTTAGCCTGATTGTTAATATTGCCGGAAATTAAAGAAGCACGTCTTTGCTCCGATATATAAATAAAAATAGCCGTTGCTAAAAATACAGTAGTTACTTCTGAAGTTAGACTAGCCCCGGAAAAACCGTCAGGATATTCTTCTTGAATAAAGGCAGTAGAAATATCACCGCTAACAAAGCGTGGATGTAGCATTACCGCTTCTAAGAAACTAATATTATGAGCAATACCGTTAATTATATAAGAACTCAAAGCAGAACGCATTACTTCAATTGCCTGCTCTCTTGTTTCACCGTAAGTACATAATTTCGCAATCATTGAGTCATAAAACATACTTACTTCACCGCCAAGCCCAATCCCTGTATCTATACGGATATTAGGACTCTTTGCAGGTTCGGAATAAGCTATAATTCTACCGCTAGAAGGTAAGAAACCTCGGCTTGGGTTTTCGGCACAAATTCGTGATTCAAATGCCCAACCTTTTAATTTTACATCATCTTGTGTAAATGATAATTTCTCGCCGGCTGCGATTTTTATCATCTCTTCAACGATATCTATACCGGTAATTAGCTCAGTAACAGGATGCTCGACTTGCAACCTAGTATTCATCTCTAAAAAATAGAAATTTTTATTGCTATCTACTATAAACTCAACGGTACCAGCCGAATAATATCCCACTTTTTGAGATAAGGATATTACCTGCCGATACATTTCTTGCCTTATATCTTCGGTAATAAAAGAACTTGGTGCTTCTTCAATTACTTTTTGATGGTGACGCTGTATTGAACATTCCCGCTCTCCGAGACATACACTATTGCCGTATTGATCGGCAATTAGCTGAATTTCGATATGACGGGGAGTTTGAATTAACTTCTCAATAAATAATCTATCATCACTAAAACTATTGGCTGCTTCAAGCTTTGCCGACTCAAAAGCATTTGCCATTTCAGCGGGATTATTCACTACTCTCATACCACGTCCACCGCCGCCGGCAGCCGCTTTTACTATTACCGGAAAACCAATCTCTTTAGCAATATCCACCGCTTGCTTAACATCGTTTATAGTTCCCATATAACCCGGAACGGTGCTAACTCCGGCTTCTATCGCTATCTTTTTTGCTTCAATTTTATCGCCCATTTTTTTAATAGTTCCGGCACTCGGTCCTATTAAAACAACACCTTCTCTTTTAAGAATATTAGCAAAATTTGGATTTTCCGATAAAAAACCGTAACCTGGATGTACTGCACTTGCTCCACTTTCACGAATCGCCGAAATAATATTTTTAATAGATAAATAACTTTCCGTTGCAGGGGAATCACCTATATAATAAGCCTCATCTGCATGCTGCACATACATTGAGTTTGTATCTGCTTCAGAATATACTGCAACCGACTTTATCCCCATCTTTTTTAAGGTACGTATTATCCTAACGGCGATTTCGCTACGATTAGCAATTAAAATTTTATCAAATAATGGTTTATTCATAGTTTTTTGTTACAATTTTAGTTTTTGTCATCGCGAGAAAAATTACAAAGTAATTTGACGCAGCAATCTCAGGAGTTTGTTATTGTTTCATAAGATTGCCTTGCAGCCTACGGCTGCTCGCAATGACGATTTGGTATCCACACAGGAATAACGGTTATAACGGCAAGTTATCATGTTTCTTCCAAGGCAGTTCTACTTTTTTAGTACGCAGGAAATTTAATGCCTTACATATTCGCCATCTAGTATTTTGCGGTCTTATAATATCATCTAAATATCCCCTAGATGCCGCAACAAAAGGCGATGTTACTACTTTCCTATATTCATCGATTTTTTGTTTTTTAGCTTCAGGGTTTTTACATTCTTCCTTAAATATTATCTCGGCTGCTCCCTCTGCCCCCATAACGGCGATTTCTGAATTAAACCAAGCATAGTTTATATCACCTCTAAGATGCTTGGAGTTCATAACTATATAAGCACCTCCGTAAGCCTTACGGGTAATTACAGTAATCTTTGGCACTGTAGCTTCCGCATAAGCGTATAACAGCTTAGCCCCATGCTTAATAATACCATCATGCTCTTGAGATGTACCAGGCAGAAATCCAGGCACATCAACAAGGCTTACTATAGGAATATTGAAAGCATCGCAAAATCTAATAAATCTTGCTGCTTTTCTCGAGGCGTTTATATCTAAACATCCTGCTAAATGCAAAGGCTGATTAGCCACAAATCCTACCGGATAACCTTCCATATAACCAAAACCAATAATGATATTCTTAGCAAAATCAGGTTGTAGTTCAAAAAATTCTCCCTCATCAACGATACGCTCAACAAGCTCTTTCATATCATAAGGCTTATTAGGAGTGTTAGGTATTAACGTGCTAAGAGACATATCGACTCTATCGGCAGGATCAACAGTCGAACGAACAGGGAGAGGACTACGATTGGATGACGGAAGGAAATTAAAGAACTTACGAATTTCGAGCAATGCTTCTATATCATTGTTGAATGCAAGATCGACAACGCCGCTTTTAGTGGTATGCATCCTAGCACCGCCGAGCTTTTCTTGGCTTACTTCTTCACCTGTAACGGTTTTTACTACATCGGGACCGGTTACAAACATATAAGAGCTATTCTTAACCATAAATATAAAATCGGTTAAGGCAGGAGAATATACCGCACCACCGGCACAAGGTCCCATAATTAGGGTAATTTGCGGGATAACACCCGAAGCTAAAACATTACGCTGAAATAATTCACCGTATCCGGCAAGAGCATCAACCCCTTCTTGAATTCTTGCTCCCCCTGAATCGTTAATACCGATTACGGGAGCACCGGTTGCTATAGCTTGATCGATAATATCGCAGATTTTCTTAGCATGATATTCGCCTAGAGAGCCGCCGAGTACGGTAAAATCTTGGCTATAAATAAATACCAATCTACCGTTTATCGTACCGTGTCCCGTTACAACACCGTCACCTAAAAACTTTTTATCCTGCATCCCCAAATTATCGCATCTATGGGATACAAACATACCTGTTTCGGTAAAGCTATTCGGATCTAATAATACTTCTATGCGTTCTCGTGCAGTTAACTTACCTTTTTGATGTTGTGCGTTGATCCTAGCTTCACCGCCCCCTTGCCTTGCAATATTTTTTCTTTCATCCAGTAACTCAGGAGAGATTATATTACTTTGATTCATAGATTATTTATAGTTTTATTTTCCAAAATATTCATAATATAATATAATAATGCTAATGTGAAAAGATAATTATTTATGTCATCTACCGAAGATACCAAAAAAAAAACTTCAATAGCCAAACCGGCAGCTAAATTTAATAACTTATCAACTGCTTTAAAAAAGAATTTACAAAGAAGAAAGAAAATACAAAAAGAAAAGAATAATAAAGAAAAAATTGATACTAAGCTCTGTGAACATTTCTAATTGATTTGTTATTTTGAGGAGAATAAAATATGAATTTACATGAAGTAATAATTAAAATTAGTAAAATTTTTTCTCTTTTTATTCCCAAACAAGATATAGAGGAATCTAATAATAATATTCCTGCTAATAGAGAAGCAATGCGCGATTATTATGAAGATTTAAATAATCCTCATTAAAAAGTATTTATCTATATGCAATTTGACATATTAATATAAATTGCTAATATTATTTGACAAAAACCTTAGGTTAGGGTAATAGTTAGAAACTATGACATAATTAAAGTAATATGACAAAATGGTAATTTATGCAAACTATGCGTACTAAACTTGGAGAAGGTGGCAGAATTGTTATTCCTGCATCATTCCGTCAGAATCTTCACCTACTACCAGGTGATGATATAGTATTACATATGAAAGAAAATATAATCTATATTACAACCCCAAATCAAGCTCTAGCTGAACTACAAGCAATGGTAAAAAATTACACTGATTCTACAGGAGAAAGAATCTCTCTTGTAGATGAATTAATAAAATCAAGACGTTTAGAAGCAAGTCATGAGTAATAGAGTAGTACTTGATACTTCAGCACTTTTAGCCTTACTACAAAATGAACCAGGTAGCACAATAGTTAAGCCTTTGATACAATTTTCTTGTATGTCTACAGTAAATATTACAGAAGTATTAACTTCATTGCAACGTATGAAAATTACTATGGATACAGCTTACACCTTAGTTACAGAAATAATACCGTCTATTATTCCATTTGATCTAGAGCAAGCCGCTCATACAGCCCAATTACAACCATACACCCAACCCAAAGGCTTATCACTCGGTGATCGAGCGTGTATTACTTTAGGTATCAAACTACAAGTTCCTATATATACCGCAGATAAAATATGGGCAGAATTAAAATTAAATAATGCTGATATTAAATTGATTCGTTAATTGTAAGTATTAAAATAGAGTATTATATAATATGGACACAAACAAATTATATCTTTTCAAAGATAGACGATTTTTACCAAATTTTATAGTGCAGTTATGCGGTTGTCTTAATGATAATATATTAAAAAATGCCCTAGTAATCCTTATAACATACGGTATTACCGGTTCTTTAAGTAAATATAATAATCTACTTGTTTTAATTGCTAATGCTACTTTTGTACTACCTTTCATAATATTCGCAAGCATAGCAGGACAAATTGCCGATAAATACGAGCGTGCAAATCTTATTAAAATTATTAAGATTTGTGAAATCGGTATAATTGCCTTTGCAATTTATGGATTTCATCATAATAATCTGCTAATTCTGTTTTGTTCTATTTGCTTAATGGGTATACACTCTACTTTTTTCGGTCCAATCAAATATAGCGTATTACCTGATCACCTAAATAAAGACGAACTACTTGGAGCTAACGGCTTTGTTGAAGCCGGAACTTTTATCGGTATTCTTATCGGTACTATAATCGGCAGCTATTATAATACAATCAGCAATAATTTTATAATTTATTCCTTAATTACCATCGCTTTTCTTGGCTTTATTACAAGCCTTTTTTCCCAAAAATCTAAAAACGCAAATCGTGATATTAAAATAAATTTTAATATTATAGATGAAAGCATAAATATGATTAAATATACCAAAGCAAAAAAACAGATATATTTAGCTATACTTGGTATTTCATGGTTTTGGTTTATTGGAGCTGCTATAATTTCTCAAATACCTTTACTTGCTAAGATAACTTTTAAAGCCGATGAGAATGTTGCTAATTTATTTTTAGCGGTTTTCTCGCTTGGTGTTGGGGTCGGTTCATTTTTATGTAGCAAAATATTTGAAGATGAGATTACCGTTAAATATCTATTTATTTCAGCCCTAGGCATTAGTATTTTCGGTATTGATTTATTCTTTGCAAGTAGAATTAGCTCAGTTAACTACGAACCTACTCAACTAAAAAGTATTTTAGTATTTTTATCGAAAAGACATAATTGGCGAATAGTTATAGATTTATTTTTCTTAGCGGCAATAGGCGGTTTATATATCGTTCCTCTTTTTGCGATATTACAGCATTACGCAAACCCTGCTCATCGTAGTCGAATTATTGCCGTTAACAATCTTATCAATTCCATTTTCATGGTGGGATCAACAATTATTTTATCTTTATTATTTTATCTAAATTTCACTATACCTTGGATTATATTATTTATTAGCCTAGCTAATATAATCATTACTATACATATTTACCGTTTAATACCTGAAGTTAAAATTATTCCGTTTAAGCTATTGCGAAGAATATTCCAAATCTGTTTTGATCTTATGTATAAGGTTGAAGTTAAAGGATTTGAAAATTTTCAAAAAGCAGGTAAAAAAGTAGTAGTTGTCGCTAACCATATTTCATATCTCGATCCGCCGCTAATTGCTACTTACTTACGAGAAGAAATGACTTTTGCAATTAGTCCCGATATACAAAAAGTATGGTGGATTAAACCGTTTTTACGTATGGCAAGAACTTTGCCGGTTGATCCAAGTAACCCAATGGCAATAAAGACTTTAGTAAAAGAAGTACAAAGGGATCAGAAAGTAGCAATTTTCCCTGAAGGTAGAATAAGCGTTACCGGCTCTTTAATGAAAATATACGAAGGA
This sequence comes from Candidatus Rickettsia colombianensi, assembly GCF_003664375.1. Taxonomy (NCBI): domain Bacteria; kingdom Pseudomonadati; phylum Pseudomonadota; class Alphaproteobacteria; order Rickettsiales; family Rickettsiaceae; genus Rickettsia; species Candidatus Rickettsia colombianensi. Next base: position 158,897 of record NZ_RAQN01000009.1, on the reverse strand, counting down.
CCGGGAATGATTGCCGATAAAGCCGGTGCTACCGTTTTACCGGTTAGAATAGACGGTACTCAATTTACTCATTTATCAAAATTAAAAAACATATTAAAAAGAAAAATATTTCCTAAAATTACTATAACCGTTTTACCACCGGTAAAATTCGCTAATATGGATGCTGCAAGCAATCAAGAACGACGCAGTTATATATCTAGGACTCTTTATGATATCATGGCTGACATGATGTTTGAGAGTTCAGACTATAAAAATACTTTATTCTCATCTCTTATAGAAGCTGCTAAAATTCATGGATTTAAGAAAAAAATAGTTGATGATTTTGAAAATAATGCGGTTACTTATCGAGATTTAATATTAAAATCTTTTATCCTAGGTGATTTAATCAAAAAGAATAATATCTTTGGCAGAAATTTAGGCTTAATGTTGCCTAATACCACGAATACGTTAATTACTTTTTACGCTATGCAATCTAGTGGTTATGTTCCTGCTATAATTAACTGGAGCAGCGGCATAAGTACTATTATTAACTCCTGTAAACTTGCACAAATTAAAGTAGTTTACACTTCAAAACAATTTATCGAGAAAGCAAATTTACATGAATTAATAACTAACTTATTAGATTTCGGTATTAAAATAATATATTTAGAAGATTTTAAAAATCAGATTGGTACAGCTCTAAAACTAAAAGCAAAAATAGGAAGTTATTTTGCCCAAACTTATTACAATTATTTTTGTCGTAATCGTGATGACGAAAAACCGGCAGTGATAATTTTTACTTCGGGTACTGAAGGTGAACCTAAAGCCGTATTATTATCTCACAGAAATTTACAAACTAATAGATATCAAATAACTGCTAAAGTACCTTTTAGCCCTGAAGATATAGTATTTAACTCATTACCTTTATTTCATTGTTTTGGTCTTGGTGGTGCAATTATTACAACTTTAAACGGTATTAAGCTGTTTCTATATCCTTCTCCACTAAATTATCGCAGCATTCCCGAAGTTACATACGATATTGGAGCAACTATATTAATGTCTACTGATACTTTTTTAAACGGTTATGCTAATTACGCTCACCCATATGATTTTTACTCATTACGCTATATATTTGCCGGTAGCGAGAAATTAAAAGAATCTACAAGACAATTTTGGCTTAATAAGTACGGCATACGTATTTTTGAAGGGTATGGGATTACAGAAGCCGCACCTATTATAGCTTGCAATACCCCTATGCATAATAAAGCAGGCACGGTAGGAAGATTATTACCGAAAATTGATTATAAGCTTGAGAAAGTAGAGGGAATAAATGAAGGGGGATGTTTATTCATTAAGGGTCCTAACATCATGCTTGGTTACTTAGACTTAGAAAGCAACTATACTTATAAAGAATGGTATGACACCGGCGATATAGTCAAAATAGATTCTGAAGGATACATAACAATTTTAGGACGTTTAAAACGCTTTGCTAAAATAGCGGGAGAAATGATATCTCTTACAAAAATTGAAGAACTTGCAAGCGAAATTGATCCTGATTCCTTACACGCTGCTATTTCTATCCCCGACAAAACACACGGAGAAAAGATTATTTTACTTACTACCGGTTCCGATATAAATAGCGAGAATTTTGCAGATGCCGTATCTAAAGCTCAAATTTCTTTACTACATTTACCGAAAGTAATTATTACCGATTCAGAAATACCTCTGCTTGCAAACGGCAAAATTGACTATCTTGAGATTATGAAAAACCAACAACGTCATCACATGGCTTGACCGGCATTGTTGCATGGCTCGAAAAACCCGTTCATTGTCATCCCGTGGCTTGACCACGGTATCCGGAAAAATAACTAAAAATACTAATATTATTAGTATTTTTAACTAGACCCCGTGGACAAGCGAACTAGGTGACGGTGGTGAAACCGATTCACACAACAACACCGGCTTGACCACGGGGTGACATTTATTTTTTCTTTTGACTATTAATAGCAGCATTCAAAACTAATTTAAACCACTTGCCTAATAACTCTTGATCCTCCATAATTTCAGGTAACACCTTCCAATATGATAGAGTTACAAGTTTATCTTTACTTTGATATACAAATGGCTCAGAACCGAAAGATTGAAAATATTCATAAGTGCTTAGGTCTGACTTAAAATATAATTCATTGCTCTTAATAATTCCCATCATAACACCACCCTTATATATACCATATCCACCAAACATTGCACGAACGGCTACTGAACCATATGGTTCTAACAATTCTTTGACATATTCAGTAAATTCATTTTTGTTCATAATAATCGCTTTAAATACAACAAACCATAAATAAACGTACCTAATATAATAAACAATGGAGTTAAAGGTAAATCAAAGTAGAAAGAGCTAAATGCGGCACAAAAATTAATAAATAAAGATATAAGAATTGATATTATAATCATCTGGGAGGGGCTATATGCTACAAACCGTGCAATCATTGCAGGAATAAGTAAAATAGCAGTTACCATAAGTACTCCGACAATCTTTATAGCAGAAAATACCGATAATGAGAGAAGAAGTAAAAATATTAGCTCAATAATATTAACCTTTAAGCCTTTTATGACTGCAATATCTCTATTGATAATGATAAGAAGAATTTGATTATAAAAATATACTATAAAGCCTATAATAGTTATTAGGACTACTCCTAGTATAATCAAATCATTAAAAGACACGGATAAAATATCCCCAAACAACAAATTCACTATATTATTCTGCAAAGAAGTAAAATAATTAATAACTAAAGCAACAGCTAGCATAAAGCTAGAAATCAAATTAATAACTGCGTTTTTTTCAGAATTATTTTTAAAAATAAACACAAAAAACGAAAAAAGAATTGCAACTATTATGCCTGAATATATTAATGGAAAATGTGCTATAATACTTATGCTAGCCGCTAAAAAACTACTATGAGCAAGCCCATCGCCGAAATAAATATATCTCTTCCATAGGGCAATACAGCCAAGGGGAGCAAATATGCAGCTAATTAAAATTAAGGCTAGTATTATTAAAGTCATCTGAATATATTATATATGTTTGTTGTATGGCCTCTTGTCATCCCGTGGTCAAGCCACGGGATGACATTGGAAAGAATCATAGACTATGTCTTCAATCGATAAAAAAGAATTAGAAAAATTTGAGAAAATTTCTCACAATTGGTGGAATAAGGACGGGGAATTCGGTATCTTACACCGAATAAACCCTATTCGCCTTGAATATATAATAGAGAAAATAACTACGCATTACAATAGACACCTTTCCAAACTCGCTTATAGAGAGGAATTTGTAGGAAACACGCAGCACAGCACCGCAGCGTACATAGAAGTACGTGAGGATGCAAGCAGCGGATTGACGCACAAATTACCTCTAGAAGTAGAGTTTGAGAAGATGTTTAACGATATTTCTAAATTAGAAATATTAGACGTCGGTTGCGGTGGAGGATTAATTGCAACGCCTTTAGCGGCTCAAGGTTTTAACGTTACAGCCATTGATGCATTGCAAAGTAACATTGAAACGGCAACTGCTTATGCTAAGGAAAACGGCATAAAAATAAATTATTTACAATCTACTATAGAAGAATTACAGAGTGACAAACTATATGATGTGGTAATTTGTCTTGAGGTTATTGAGCATGTAGAAAACGTGCAGCAATTCATACTGAATTTGGTGAAGCATATTAAGCCCAACGGTATGGCAATAATTTCCACGATTAACCGCACTAAAAAAGCTTATGTACTTGGAATAACAGTTGCTGAATATGTTTTAGGTTGGGTGCCTAAAAACACTCATGATTATAGCAAATTCCTAAAACCATCGGAAATTTACGAAATGCTTACGGATACCGATGTTGAAATTAAAGAGCTAAAAGGCTTGGTATATGATCCGATTAAAAATGAATGGAAATTAAGCGATGATATAGATGTAAATTATTTTATGTGTTTGGGGAGAAAGAGTATATATCATCCCGCGACTTGATCGCGGGATCCAGTTAACAATACTAATAATATTAGTATTTTTAGTTGTTTTCTGGATACCGTGGTCAAGCTACGGTATGACACAGTTCTTAGTATATATTTAAAAAAGATAATAAATGACTAATAGCGTAATTACTAGATTTGCTCCGTCACCGACGGGGTTTTTACATATAGGTTCAGCAAGAACTGCCCTTTTTAACTACTTGTTCGCAAGGCATCATAACGGTAAGTTTTTGCTTCGCATTGAAGACACTGATAAAGAAAGATCAACGAACATCGCAGTAGAAGCTATATTCTCAGGTCTAAAATGGCTAGGGCTTGATTGGGACGGTGAGGTTATATTCCAGGCTAAACGTAACAATCTTTACAAAGAAACTGCACTAAAATTACTGCAAGACGGTAAAGCATATTATTGTTTTACTAGCCAAGAAGAAATAGAAAGACAGCGACAAAAAGCTTTAGAAAATAAACAGCATTTTATTTTTAACAGCGAGTGGCGTGACAAAGAACCATCTACCTACCCTACTGATATTACACCGGTAATACGTCTAAAAACTCCAAGAGAGGGCAGCATAACAATTCATGATACCTTACAAGGCGAGGTAGTAATTGAAAACTCTCATATAGACGATATGGTACTATTAAGAGCAGACGGCACTGCTACTTACATGCTAGCCGTTGTAGTAGACGATCATGATATGGGTATAACTCATATTATTAGAGGTGACGATCATTTAACCAATGCAGCAAGGCAAATCGCTATTTATCAGGCTTTCGGCTATGAAGTACCTAGCATGACTCATATACCGTTAATTCATGGAGCAGACGGGGCGAAATTATCCAAAAGGCATGGAGCATTAGGCGTTGAAGCTTATAAGGGTATGGGATATTTACCGGAAAGTTTATGTAATTATTTATTGCGTCTTGGATGGAGTCACGGCGATGATGAAATTATCTCAATGACTCAGGCTATAGAATGGTTTAATCTTGATTCACTCGGTAAATCACCTTCTAAGCTTGATTTTGCTAAGATAAATAGCCTTAACGCTCATTACTTAAGAATGCTTGACAATGATAGCTTAACTTCAAAGACTGTAGAGATATTGAAACAAAACTATAAGGTTAGCGAGAAGGAAATAAGCTATATAACCCAAGCAATGCCAAGCTTGTTAGTTAGAAGTGAAACATTACTAGAACTAACACGCCTTGCTCAAATTTATCTCGTAGATTCGCCTATCATCTACAACCAAGATGCAAAAGAAATTATAGAAAATTGCGATAAGGATTTAATCAAACAAGTTATAGAAAACTTAAGCGAACTTGAGCAGTTTGATAAGGAATCCGTACAGAATAAATTTAAAGAAATAGCAACAGCAAACGGCTTAAAGCTGAATGACATTATGAAACCATTAAGAGCTTTAATAACAGGTATGACGGCTTCACCTAGCGTATTTGAAATTGCAGAAATTTTAGGAAAAGAAAATATTTTAAAAAGGTTAAAAATTATATGAAAGATTGTATAAAAAAAATTGCTTTTGTTTTTAGTGGGTTATTTATAATAACCGGCACTTTTGTTTTGTATAGCATAGCAAACATCAACGCATCAACAGCACCAAAAAAGTACGGAGCTTGGACTTTAAATTGTACTCTTAATAATGAGAAAAAACAACTTTGCTTCTTATCACAACAAATTAATAATCTAGAGAAAGATAAAGAAAAGGAAATATTAGCCATTTATCACATAGGTTATTTCAATGGGGAGCAAGAAGAACAGGAATTAAAGATAATCGAAGTAGTCCCATCAAATGTTCAAATTCCGGCAGGTACAGTTATTAATAGCGGTAACAAACGAATATCAGCCGGAAAATACGTAAATTGTACGGTAAACGGCTGTCAGGCTTTAGCTATTATTACAAAAGACGATCTAGACATGATTTTATCTAATGATAATTATTTAGAACTAATCACCACTGACGGTAAACAAGCTAAAATTTCATTTATAAAAGACGGTCTAAAGGAAGGTCTAAAAGCTTTGAGTAGATAGTAACGGAATTTAAGTGCTATGAAATGCTTTTCATCATGATTGCGAGCGACTGAAAGAAGCGTGACAATCTCAGGATTTTGGCACGAGATTGCTTCGTCAAAATTTTCAATTTTTCCTCACACAATGACGACTTGGGTATCCACACAATAACACCTTGTGTCGCTTAACCCATGACGATACGCTATTAAGTTGCTTTAAAGCTTAATTAAGCATCGTGATGGTGTCCATGTCCAGACCCTTTACCACCTAAACTTGCTTCATATTCAAGAACCCCTGATTGATGAAATGCCATGTCTGTATCATCTACATCCATCTTTCTAAAAGAACATGAAATCCTGCTTCTCTTTCCGGAAGAATTATTGAGTGATCCGTAGAAGCAGGTAATTGATGACTCCAAAATGGTTTTTCTTGGCTTATATTTTCAAAAAATGTCTTAAACTCATTAAAAGTTAGTCTTTGAGAAAAGTCAGTAGGATGATCAGTGATCGCATATGTATAACCACGTGTTTTATGTGCCATGGTATAATCCCAATGTATATCAAACTTGTCACCGGCTTTTACTTTATGAACATGATGGTACTTGCTTCCATCTCTCCAATCAAATGTTTTGTCAGATGAAAATTGTCGCATTTCTGCATTAGTATAATTAACAGAATCTCTCTCATCTTCTTTTCCACCGCTAAGAAGAGGTCCCTCTTTAATTGCCGGTGCACTTAGAGTATCATCAGGAAAGTCAACATCACCAGGAAAGGATTTTTTTCCTCCTTCCATCTCATTTTTCTGTGAGCTATCTTAACAACTTTAACTCTTCGCAAACTAAAGCCATTGTCTTCGGTAAGATTACTGCCCCATGATATGGGGTAACATCTAAGATATGCGAAAATTTCTTATCGTACTCTGCTTTATTAGGAGCTATTTTGTTATCAACTAGTTTTTTAGTCATAATTTACCTATTAATTTAAATTGTATTTCGATATATATAAAAATAGATTGAATAATAATCTACCTTTACAATTAACAATGCTTACTAAATTTTTAATATATTGCAAGAAGTTATAAACCATTAAAGTGAAAAAATATTTGAGAATAAATAAAAAAATACCTTTCTTTTTATTAAGTTTTATTAACTATTTTTATATTTTTACTTAAGCTACTAGCTATTATTATAGTAATATATTCAATTTATCATGTTAACAAAAATATAATCCTATTTAAAAATCAAGATATAGTTTAACTTGTGCTTAACCATTGATTATCAATAAATTTAAAAAACAAATATCATGTCTTTCTAAAATCTTATTAATTTTCTTATAAAAATATTTTATACTAATTGTATACATATATTCCTTTTAAAAGAAGTTTAAATAATTAGTAGGTTTATGGAAGATATTGATACTTGGCAGAAAAAATTTGAGGTTTGTGATTATAGTAAAAAATTAATTGATCGAATTAAATATTTGAATACTATAGTAGATTCACCTATAGATATAACAGAAATTGAAAAAGGTCTTTATTATACCCATAAATATCATGCTTCTCAAATGCGTCAATCAGGAGAACCTTATTATTCTCATCCTATAAAAGTTGCAATCATGCTTGCAGATTTTACAGCTCTTGAAGCTCCTAAACTTTACAAATCATATATGATAAATATTGCCCTTCTTCACGATACTATAGAGGATACAATACTTACACATGCTGATATTAGCAAAATTTTTGATAAGAATATTGCCGATAGCGTGAACGTTTAACAAGAATTAAGCCATACGGTAAAATTAGCTCCGGTGAAATGTTAAATTTACTAATCCAAGAACAAAGATATGATATAGCACTTATTAAAGTATTTGATCGCCTACATAATTTACAAACTATAAATGCTAAATCGCCGGAAAAGGCTTTAGAAACAGTAAAAGAAACTATAGAAAGCTTCTTACTCATAGCAGCTTATTTAGAAATACGAACCGTAGAACAACAACTATTAAGTTTGCACTAATTTTATCAAGCAACATTTCCCTTCAGAACAAAAAGAAATATTTCAAAAAATCGGTTTACGAAATTTCTTTTTAAAACTTCAAAATAATACAAAATAAATTAAAGAGTATGCAATACTACTTTAGAAAGAAAAAAAGTGTATATCAGCTAAAAACTATTTTTATATTTCCAGTGTGCAGCTTCACCGCTCTCTGCATGATAATGCATCTTATGATCACGTATTTGTATCTCTATTTTATAATTATCCTCAGTTGTAATAATAGTATGTAAAGATTGATAGCCGTTTGGTTTAGGATTAAGAATATAATTTTTAAATTTATCCTTTTCATGCTCATAAAGATCATGAATTACTTTTAAAGCTTTATAACATTTCTCTTCATCTATTACTACTATTCTTATCGCAAAAATATCTGTTAATTCTTCTAACTTTATACCCTTACGATATAATTTATATAAAATTGATATTGGATGTTTGATCCTACCTGTTATTTGAGCAACAATATCATGTTTAGATAAATTATGATTTAAATGTTTAATAACCCTTTGGAGCAAAAATACCTCCTTAATTTATACTAATTCAGTTAATAGTTATACTTACGAATAACTAAACACCAATTAAAGCAATAAACTTATTAAGTTCTATTAATATTTCTAGTTAATTTGCTATTTTCAGTAAATATTAATAAAACCTAGCTTTAGTTAATATTAATAGGAAAAATTAAGCTTGTGGCGAGCTTCGTACTACCCTACCCTATTATTTTATCTTTTATCCTAAATTCACATTATTTAGATTTCTTTTAGAACCTAATTTTTTAAGTTTTATATATAAAATTTAAATTATCTTATTTTAGTCTTTCTTAACTGTATAAATTATAAGATTTTTTAAAAATAAGAATAGTAATTTTTCTAAAACCTTACTAATTTTAGTTAGCGTAGTTTAACCGACCAAAAGCTAGAAACTTTTATTACTAATTTTTTAAATTAAACGAATATATACATTGTAGATTAACCTTGCCTATAGCTTTAACAAGAAATCTATTCTTATTTAAACCTTTTGATCATCCTATGAGACTGTTTACAGTCTCATAGGATAAATACCAAAGGTTGAGCTATTTTAACTAATTAAAAAATATTTACAATCATTTATTAAAATAATTACAAGAAATTCTATATTTTATTTTTTGAGGAAGAGAGGGAGTTTTATTAAAGAATTTATTTTCAAATTAAGCAAAGAATCGCTTTAAAACCCATTTGTTGCATAAATCAGTTTTTCAGTGTCCTACTGCGACTTGATAATGTGTTGTACAGCACGTTGTTAAAATCGTCATTGCAAGCAGGCATGGCCTGCGTGGACCAGTTTCTTAATTGTCATCCCGCGAGCTTGTAGCGGGATCCAGTTTAAAATACTAATATTATTAGTATTTTTAGTTGTTTTCTGGATACCGTGGTCAAGCCATGATATGACATTGAACAGGTTTTTCGGTCCACGCAACAATGCCTCCTCGCAATGAGGGAAACGAGCAATACAACAAAACGGGTTTATAGACCTATTGCATAACCTATCTTATGGAGATATAGACTTAGAAATCCATACCTCCCATACCGCCACGCGTTGGCATTAGCTCTTTCTTATCAGAAGATTCGTCAACAATTAAAGTTTCCGTGGTAATAATTAACGAAGCAACGGAAGCAGCATCTTGAAGTGCAGTACGCACTACTTTAGCCGGATCAATAATTCCTGCTTTAATCATATCGACATATTGCATATCTTGAGCATTAAAGCCATAATTTTTATCCTTATGTTCTTCTAGTAATTTACCAACTACTACGCCACCGTTTTCACCGGCATTTTCAACAATCTGTTTTAGCGGATCCTTTAAAGCTTCTATTACTATTTCAATACCTGCTTGTTGATCCTTATTCTCTACTTTAAGCTTTGTTAAAGTTTGTGATGCATGAAGTAATGTTACACCGCCACCGGCAACAACACCTTCCTCAACTGCCGCTCTTGTAGCAGCAAGTGCATCTTCAACACGATCTTTACGCTCTTTCACTTCAACTTCCGTAGCACCACCAACCTTTAATACGGCGACACCGCCGGAAAGTTTAGCTAAACGCTCTTGTAGTTTTTCTTTATCATAATCAGAAGTAGTTTCAGCTATTTGAGATTTAATTTGTAATACTCTATCTTCAATATTTTTCTTATCACCATTACCATCAACAATTACGGTATTTTCTTTAGAAATTGTTACTCTTTTTGCCGTCCCTAAACTCTTAATACTCACATTTTCAAGCTTCATACCTAAATCTTCAGTAATAAGCTCACCTTTAGTTAGGATAGCAATATCTTCCATCATTGCTTTTCTTCTATCGCCAAAACCGGGGGCTTTTACTGCCGCAACTTTTAAACCACCACGTAATCTATTGACTACAAGCGTTGCAAGAGCTTCGCCCTCAACATCCTCAGCAATAATTAATAGTGGGCGTTGTGATTGCACTACAGCCTCAAGTATAGGTAACATCGGTTGTAAATTTGATAATTTTTTCTCAAATAGTAAGATGAAAGGGTTTTCAAGCTCAGCAACCATTTTCTCGGAATTCGTTACAAAATACGGAGATAGATAACCTCTATCAAACATCATACCTTTAACTACTTCAACATCGAAGCTAAAATTCTTTGCTTCTTCAACGGTTATCACGCCTTCTTTACCGACTTCCTCCATTGCCTTAGCAATTTTCTCACCGATTTCCTTATCACCGTTTGAAGAGATAGTACCGACCTGTGCGATTTCCTCTTGGCTATTAATCTTTTTACTAGACTTTTTAATTTCCTCTACTACTGCATTTACCGCTAAATCCATACCACGCTTTAAATCCATAGGATTATAACCAGCAGCTACTAACTTATTACCCTCACGAGCTAATGCTCTAGCAAGTACCGTAGCTGTAGTAGTACCGTCACCAGCTACTTCTGCAGCTTTTGTAGCAGCTGATTTTAATAGCTGAGCTCCTGTATTTCTAATTTTATCTTTTAACTCAATCGATTTTGCAACCGTCACACCGTCTTTGGTAATTTTCGGTGAACCAAATGATTGCTCGATAAGTACATTTCTGCCTTTTGGACCTAAAGTAACTTTTACTGCATCTGCAAGTATACCAATGCCCTCTAGCATTTGCTCACGAGCTTTTGAACCGTGTTTAATAAGTTTTGTTGCCATATTTAATTTCTCCTTAAAACAAATAATTAATTAATAATACCAAATACGTCGCTTTCTTTCATAACGATCAGTTTTTCACCTTTAATTTCAATTTCGGTGCCTGCCCATTTACCGTATAAAACTTTATCGCCTACTTTTAGCTCTAAAGGATGAATTTCGCCTTTTTTATTACGAATACCGTTACCTACGGCTACTATTTCACCTTGCATTGGCTTTTCTTTTGCGGTATCCGGAATAATAATTCCACCTTTAGTTTTTTCTTCGTGTTCGATAGGCTTTATTGCAATTCTATCATGCAATGGTTTAAAAGACATTTTAACCTCCAATTATTAAATCTTTAAATGTACATACTATATATATTCTATTTTTGTTAATTCAAGGGGCAAGAATAAAAATTTTTTTATTAGAGGTCTATTCTTTCTCAAAATCCTCTAAACTAGTGCCGTGTTTAATTTTACTCCATTTGAAAGGACAAAAAATTATTTCAAATACGGCTTTATATGAAGCTACAGTATATACTATAAAATAACTAGCCCATAAGATTAAAGCTACTATATCCTGAAATTTTACTTTTCCGCTTTTTAAAGAATTTTTTAATATATACAGAGCAACACTATAAAGATATAAAAGCGAAAAAATACTATTAATAAGCCATAAATAATTAATTATAGAATTTTTATTTATAACAATAGAAAATATTATAAAGGGTAAACTCCAAAAATTATAAGTAGATAAGCCGATGAAAAATGTCAATTGTTATTACTTGCAATAAAGTAAACTTTTGGTATTTATCTTTTTGTGCTTTAAATACAAAAAATGTTTGCAAAAAGCCTTTAATCCAACGTGATCTTTGATTTAGCCAATTACCTAAACTATTCGGAGCTTCTTCTAGAGTATAGGAATCAAGGATAGCTACTTTATAGTTTTGTGAGTAAATTCTTATACCAAGCTCGGCATCTTCTGTGACATTATAAGCATCCCATCCGCCAAGCTTATTTAATATATCCGTTTTAAAATGATTACTAGTACCCCCAAGAGGTGTAGGAAGTTTTAGCAAACTTAATCCTTTCAAGATATATTCAAACCATAAACTATATTCTATATTAAACATTTTGGTTAAAATATTCTCATTTTTATTATAAAAATTGAGCTTAGCTTGAAGACAAACATATTCATCAGATAAACTTCTAAACATTGTTAGAGCTTTAAGTAGCTGTTCAGGTTCAGGTTTATCTTCAGCATCATATACTACTAGATACTCACCACGTGAATATTCTAGAGCATAATTAAGGGCTTTCGGCTTAGTTCTTGGTAAACTTTTCGGAACAGATATAACATGAAAATAAGACGGTAAATTATATAAGGCTACTTCTTTAATCATTAGATAATCGTCATCTTCGATAATAATTTTAACGTCTAGCTTATCTTTTGGGTAATTAATTAATGAAATATTTTTAATTATTGACCTTAACTTACTTAATTCTTTATATAATGGTACTAAAACTGTATAAACTGGTAAAGCTTTTTCCTCATTCTGAGAAATTTTTGGTTTCGCCTGATAATCTTGGATACTACTTGCTTTGTCGTCTATGTAAGATCTCATGTCATGCCCACGAAAGCAGGAATGACATAGAGGAGTGTAGGAATGACATTTGTACCGAAGGCAATTCCTTTACTGCCCTTATAAATAACAGAGATTTTAAAATATTTTGCAAACAATAGCTTATATTATTAGCAACATGAAATAAAACCGGCAGATAAATCAATGTGGATATAAACACGACGAAAAATATTATTATTTTATTGGTATAATTAATATTCTTAGCAATAATCGGTCCGACTTTAAATTCAAGAGCATATTTTGCTTTGATACTAGTTACATGGGCGAAATTTTTTTCTAATAATTTATAAAAATAATATTTCTTGATCAGCATTATAGATCTAAAAATATTATTATTACTAAACAATATTTTTAGATCATTTATAGCAGTTATTTTATTACCATGAACATCTTCATATATAAAATAACCATTCACTACATAGGCTTGTATATAAGAATAATTATAAATTTTAATATAAGCAATATTGCTTATTAGCGGCAATATTTTATTTTCATATAATATATCAATCATTATCTCATTATCGATAATAGCTTTTAAATTAGTAGCTTGTTTTTTACCTAATAAGTTTTTATCTCTGATTATCGGTAATACCGTATTCTACAGTACTACTTACAAATTGCTCTCTTGGTAAGATGATAATTCTACTATCTTCTGCTCTAATCTTTTTATTTGTCGTAAGATTTTTGCATGAAGACTCGGCTGATCACTCACTTTTTTGAGGTATTCCCATAGATAAGCTACTCTTTCTCTTATGTATAAAACGGCTTCTTCTCTTGGCTTTTTCTCGTTTTTTGATATCTTATTAACTTTATTACCCCCTACACTATATCTATATCTTCCCTGCTCTAACGACCATGCCGAGGCATGCACCTTATTAATATTTAAAATAATTATAAGACATATTAGACAATAATATAATCTTAATGCCATAGACGCTTAAATTTAAAAAATACACTGTAATAATAATTATAAATTAAGTAAAGAGCTAAATTAAAAAAAATTTAATTGAAGTAGTATATGGCATATTGTAGTAATAATTTTACAACTTAAAATTCATTCAAAGAGGAAAATATGAACGATCCGAAATATGGAACTATTACTTTTACCAAAGAAAGTAGAACAGCAAATATTAATATATCCCGTGATAAAATAACAATTGGAGCTAATCAGCGTGTTACGTTTGAAACCATAGGTGATATTAAGGAATTGATCTTAGGACCACATAGTAATGTTAAAGTAACAGACCTTAATCATAAGGTATTTATAAATAATACCAATCGAGATAAGATAATTACATTATCAGGTGAACATATTGCTTTTGATGATAATCTATACGCTTAATAAATATGTTATTCCTGTGGAAGCTTGATTGCGTGGATACATGAACCGTCATTGCAAGGAGGCATTGTTGCATGGACCGGTAAAACCCACTGTGTCATCCCGTGGTCAAGCCACGGGATGACAGAGGTGAAATTGATCCACACAACAATGCTTTGCGAGGAGCGAAGCGACACGGCAATCCAGAAAAATAACAAAAAAATGCTATAAATCAGCATTTTTTACTGGATTGCTTCGTCAATAATGACGGGAAAACTGATCCACGTAGCAACTTTCTAAGACCCAAGTAGTACTTGATTTTGTAGTTTAAACAATTCTGCCACGCCGCCTTGGGCAAGTTTTAACATTGCTAAAAACTGCTCTTCGGAAAAAGGATTTTTCTCTGCCGTGCCTTGTACTTCAATTAAATTACCGTTACCTGCAAACACAAAATTACTATCCACTTCGGCATCACTATCTTCCAAATAATCCAAATCTAGTATTGCCTCGCCTTTATATATACCGCAAGAAATAGCTGCAATTTGACTAATTAACGGGTTCACCTTTAAAACTCTCTTTTTCATCAAGGATCTAATAGCTAGGTGCAATGCTACATAGCTCCCTGTTATTGCTGCCGTTCTAGTACCGCCGTCAGCATTAATAACATCACAATCTATGATAATTTGCCTCTCCCCTAGTTTCTTCAAGTCAATTACACATCGCATCGCCCTACCTATCAAACGCTGTATCTCTTGCGTTCTTCCGCCTTGTTTTCCGAGTGCTGCTTCTCTTTTAATACGCTGTGATGTAGAACCGGGAAGCATACCGTACTCGGCAGTAATCCAACCTTGATTTTGTCCCCTCAAGAATGGCGGTACGGTAGTTTCACAAGTAGCACTACACATAACATGCGTATTACCGATTTTAATAAGGCATGAGCCTTCCGCATTAACAAGCGGGGATAATTCTAATGAAATAGGACGTAATTGGTTGCTTTTTCTTCCTGACTGTCTCATAATATTAATTTACCATTGAAAAAATTTTTATTATATCTATATATATCTCAAAAAAGAATATAAATATATAAGTAAATAATATGATAGATTATAATATAGAAAATAATGAACAAACAATAAATGATATTGCTGAAGAGATAGTTGAAACAGCAAATCCAGAGATAACAGCGTTAAAAGCAGAAATTGAAGAGCTAAAAGACAAGCTAATTAGAACTACTGCCGAAATAGACAATACAAGGAAGCGTTTAGAAAAAGCACGTGACGAAGCAAAAGATTATGCAATTGCTACATTTGCTAAAGAACTACTAAATGTTAGTGATAATCTTTCAAGAGCATTAGCACATAAACCGGCAAATTCTGATATAGAAGTCACAAATATTATTGCAGGCGTTCAGATGACTAAAGATGAGCTGGACAAAATCTTTCATAAACATCATATTGAAGAAATAAAGCCGGAAATAGGTTCAATGTTCGACTATAATTTACATAATGCAATTTCGCAGATAGAACATCCTGATCATGCACCGAATAGCATTATTACTTTAATGCAATCAGGATATAAAATTAGAGATAGACTACTTCGTCCTGCTACCGTACAAGTAGCTAAAAAATCTTAATACTAAGATAGAGCTTCAAAAATTGGCTCAATGTTCTACAAGAGCTGCGGTTCGAACTATATTAAGTATACGCAGCTCACCTTGCCTTGTGAACTCCTAGCTCTTTTTGAAGTTGATCTTCGTATAGAAAATGGGGAAAATAATATGAATAGAACCGCTATATTTTGGCTAGTTTTTTTAGGGCTTTTTATAAGCAGTTTTATGCTAATTTCAGACACAGTAAAACCATTTTTTATCGCATCTATAATATCTTACTTACTACAACCTGCTATAGGTTTTATCGCATCAAAATTTAAAATATCAAATAAATTTGCATCAAGCATAATTTATCTGATATTTTTGAGCATATTTTTCTTAAGCTTAACTATTTTAGTGCCGATAATTTATGGACAAATTTTTACTTTTATAAATAATATTCCAAAATATAAAAATTATTTACAAGCAGAAATATTACCGCCTATAATGGCAAAAATTTATTCGATAGAACCTGATATTGCTGATAAAATCAAGAATTCTTTAAGCAATTTTATAAATAGTATATTTACTATACTTGGCAGTATTGCTAATAATTTTTGGCGTTATACCATTATTACTATTAACATATTTGTTTTATTTTTACTTATACCTATAATATTATTCTATTTCCTACGTGATTGGGCTAAAATTATTGCAAACATGAAATCATTATTACCTATAAAAACCCGACCGAAAATCCTTGAAATATTATCGGCAATTAATAATCTGTTATCTGCTTACATAAGAGGACAGCTAAATATTTGCTTATTATTATCTACTTATTATAGTATTGCATTTACCGTAATAGGTATTGATCTCGCTCTTTTACTTGGCATTTTAACGGGATTTTTAGTTATTATTCCTTTTATCGGTACTTTTATATCGTTTCTTTTGACTCTAATTATCGGTTATTTAACTTTCGGCATGACCACAAAATTATTATATATAATGATAATTTATTTAGTTGGGAATATTTTTGAGTCTTATATTTTAACTCCTAAAATTATCGGTGATAAAATAGGGTTGCATCCTCTTTGGATTATATTCTCGATTTTTGCCTGCGGCAGTTTATTTGGAATTATTGGAATATTTTTTGCTATACCGATTGCGGGGATTACAAAAATTTTACTCCTGAATCTAATTAAATTTTATAAATCTAGCAAATTCTATCGAACAGACGGCTAAAAAATTCTTATAACAGTGCAGCAATATATATTTCGTTTTACTACTTCTAATAAATATCATCCTGATGAGTTTATTGTTTCTAGTTCTAACGATCAAGCTTATAATATTATAAAAAATTGGCAGTGCAGCTTTGGCGTTAATCCTTATAAATTTACTTTATTAATTAAAGGACCTTCTTCGTCAGGCAAAACTTATTTAACCAAAATATGGCAAAATTTAAGCAATGCCTATATTATTAAAGATATTTTTTTTAGTGAAGAAATTTTAGAAAAATATAATGCTTTTATCATTGAAGATATTGAAAACTGGCAAGAGCCGGCATTACTTCATATATTTAATATTATTAACGAAAAACAAAAATATCTTTTACTTACCTCATCTGATAAAAGCAGAAATTTTACTTTATCCGATTTATCTTCACGTATTAAATCAGTACTTAGTATTGTATTAAACTCACCTGACAATGAATTAATCAAAATTCTAATATTTAAGCATTTTTCTATTTCTTCGGTAACAATATCCAGACAAATAATAGATTTTCTTTTAGTAAATTTGCCTAGGGAATATTCCAAAATTATAGAAATATTAGAAAATATTAACCATTTTGCTTTAATTTCCAAAAGAAAAATAACAACTTCATTAGTCAAAGAAGTTTTAAATAACTATAATCATAAAATATTGTAACTTTTTCCTTGACTTTAAATCTTCTCAATATAACCTTTCTATAAATTAACTTTTTAGAAAAAAGTGTGTTGGGATACGAAAAAAACAAAAAAGTTTAAACAGAGAACAAAAACGGGCTATAGGCTTACTATCCATAGGTACTTTTTTAGAGTATTTTGATCTTATGCTATATGTTCATATGGCAGTACTACTTAATGAGCTTTTCTTTCCGCAATATGATACTCACGTTAATCGCCTTCTTGCAGCTTTTTCTTTTTGTTCTATTTTTATTTTTAGACCCTTAGGAGCTTTATTATTTGGCTGGATAGGCGATAATATAGGTCGGAAATCTACAGTCATTATTACCACTATGTTAATGTCGTTTTCTTGCATCGTTATGGCTAATCTTCCTACTTATGCCCGTAGGTGCTAGTGCCGCTTGGATAGTAACCATATGCCGTATAGTGCAAGGTATGTCATCCATGGGAGAAAGAGTAGGAGCAGAATTATATTTAACGGAATCTGTCGGAGTTCCTAAACGCTTTCCTGCCGTAGCATTTGTAGGAGTATGTGCTAGCTTAGGATTAACTGTGGCCCTTGGCGTAACAACCTTAGTTACATCCTATGGCTTTAATTGGCGTATCGCATTTTGGGTAGGTGCAGGAATTGCATTAATAGGTAGTGCTGCTAGGACTACTTTACGTGAAACACCGGATTTTGTTGATGCTAAGCGTAGAATACAAGAAACTATAAAAGATAGTAATATAATTGATGTAGCAAAGATAAAAAATAATCCTGTATGGCAGGAAAAAGTTAATAAGAAGACTGCAATCTATTATTTTTTAATACAACTAGCACAACCGGTGTGGTTTTATTTTGCTTATATTCATTGTAGTAATATACTTTAAAGATTCGTTGCACTATACCGCTGAAGCAGTAATACATCAAAATTTTATTATTTCTATAGTAGAATTTTTTGTAGCACTAGCACTTACGTGTTTATGCTATAAATTTCATCCACTAAAAATTTTAAAAACGCAATTAGTAATATTTTTAACTTTTCTTCTATTTAGTCTATTAATATTAGATAATATAACGCAAGGCTGGCAAATTCTCTTAATTCAACTAATTGTAGTTACTTTTTCTCCAAGTGAATTTCCGGCAATTCCAATATTTTATAAAAGTTTTCCGGTTTTTAAACGATTTACCTATGCTAGCTTTATATATGCTTCTTCAAGAGCCGCTATGTATGTAATTAGTTCTTTCGGGCTTGTTTATTTACAGAACGTTTTAATAATTTAGGGTTATTGATGATAGTAATTCCTATTATTATAGGGTATAGCCTCGGTATATCACATTTTAAAAAGCTAGAAGTTGAAGCAGGAAATTATTATTGAATATAAAAGGCGAAATGCGGCGTTCACCTTTTATATAAATTAAATTAGTTATATACTTTATCTTCTTCAGCTAGTTCGGTTTTAATTATTTCAAGCAGAGAAAAAACCTTACAATATTCTTCAAGCTTTTCGTTTATTTTTTGTAGTTCGCTTAAAGCACTACTAAAATCTTCTTGTACTAAATAGGTTTCTACAGTTTTATTCTGTTCTAATGTTTTAAGCATGATATCTTGTAACAATTTATTATAGTGATTTTCTAACTTAGATGTATTTGACATAATGATTAATAAATAACTTTGTATTTTAATTAATATATGAATTTTTTAATAATACAATAACTTTTAGTTAGTTTATGTTATTATTTATTTCTCTTTGCTCTATTAACACTAATTCACCACAAATATTTACTCTAAATTTGCATTTTAAGTAATTTAATTATAGATAACTATTAACAAATTTTAATAATTATCTATAATGCACCCTAAAACAGATTAAAGGCATACAAATAGAACGAATAGAATGGCGAGACCTATAGAAGAAGAAAATAAATATGCACAATTACTAGAAAAAGATTTAGATATTGTAAAGGAACCGAGAAAAAAGCATAATCCAATAATATAAACACAGTACCTAAAAAGCAGCCTCCAATATTTAGAAGTATGGATGATATAGAAATTATACAAAGGCGTAACTTGGAGCGTATAATTTCTCAAGAAACAGTAAAAAGTAAAGATGATTTATATATAATAGAGCAAGAACAGATACAAAAATTAATGAGTAGAGGCACAAACGCCTTAAAAAACCATGAACAACACCCAAATACTATTTATAAAAGTGAGCATAAAGCACAAACTAACTCAAGAACATCCAATATTATAAATAGTATTAAGACCTCAAAAACATGTGGTAATGTAAAGAAAATAAGCAACGTAACAGGAACACAGCTAGCGTACTCGGATTAATAGCAAGTAGTATTATGCTGGCAACTATAGCACCCGCAACAGCTCCATTTATGTTTGTATCAGCTACTGCCATGGCAACATCTATAGTAGGTAAAGCAATAATAGATGTAGTACATACTCGAAAGATACATCTTCTTACACAAGAAAATAAATTATTAGAAAAACATCATGATGATTTGAGTAAACAACAAGCCCTTTTAAAAATTAATCCAAAGTTAAAAGATATTTTAAAAGATGATTGACATATACATAATGATAAACAGCAAACGAAAGACAACAGTAATAAAGGTACCAAATCATTATTTATAGCATCGGTTATAACAAATGGAATAAGTAATATAGTAAACGTGGCGGGGATATCTGCAACTATAGTCGGTAATAATGTAGCACAAATAATTTCATCAATAAATATAGGATTGCAATCATTAAAAGGTTCTAAAGATTCGGTAAATCAGATCCAGGATAGGATAAAGTTAATTAAGGAGCTAAACCATAATATTAATCAAGAAAAACAAAAAGCAGATATAGGTAATTATAAAAATATACAAGCATTAGCAGAGATAGGGTATAAACAAACTATTCAAACCGAAGCATTAACCGCTTTATTACAAGATAAGAATTACTTTAAATTTACCGATCAAGAAAAACAACAGAGATTTAATCAGCTTAGTAAAGAAATAACATTAAGGACAGCATCAGAATATGCTGATACAAAAAAATAACATCACAAAATATAATAGTAGATATACTGAAAGATATAGGTAGAGCACATAGTCCTTTTTATAAACAACCGGAACAAATAACTACTCATAAAAGCGTGTTAACAAAAGCAGTTGAAAATGCAAATACTAACGATCATAAGAAATATAAAACAATACAGTTACAAAAGAAATTAGAACTAAGCGGCACAGAAAATATAGTAAATAGAATCGGGAAACAATTAATTAATAACAATACTATTTCTAATAAAAATACAGGTACGCCAAATAATTATATAAAAAGAATTGCAAAAAAAGATTTAGGGTTCATAAGGTAAAATAGGAAACCATCAATAGACCTCTTGCATAACCTAATCTTATAATGAGGAAACACTCACCTCACACTGCAGTATACAAAAAATATGTGAGGATGTGAGTACCGGATTGACGTACAAATATTTTTTCTCTCAATTAGTTTATTATCATATCATTAAGTCATTAATGAATAGGTAAAAATAAGCTAATAATAAGTTGCACTTCATTGCTTTATTTATCGTATAAAACGAAATTTCCTATTGACTTTTATGTAAAACAGTATAATTTCTTTACAATTTAACTTTCGTAAAGAAATTATGCTCGGCTATGAGAAAGAACAAAGAAGTTTAACACGTAATCAAAAAGAAGCAATAGGATTAATATGTTTTGGAACATTTTTTGAGTATTTTGATTTAATGCTATATATACATATGGCAGTAGTTATCAATGAATTATTTTTTCCTAAAACTGATCCTCAAGTTACTTCGCTTTTATCTGCTGCCGCATTTTGTTCTACTTAACTATTAAGATCATTTGCAGCTTTGGTACTTGGATGGATAGGTGATAATATAGGTCGTAAATCAACCGTTATTATTACCACATTTATAATGGCTATATCATGTTTTATTATGGCTACTACTTTACCTACTTATGCAGAAAAAGGCATCGTAATTTCGTGGATTCTGATAATTTGTCGTATGTCTCAAGGCGTATCTTCTATGGGAGAAATAGTAGGAGCAGAGTTATATGTTACTGAGACTACTAAACCGCCAGTTCAATATACCTATGTTGATATAATAAATATAGCTGCTCAGTGGGGTGGCATTATGGCATTAGCATTTGGTATTATTAGTATTACTTATCTTTTTAATTGGCATTATGCCTTTTGGGGAGGAACTTATAATAGCTTTAGTAGGTTTTATAGCAAGAACTAATTTACGTGAATCAACGGAGTTTATAGATGCAAAACGTCGAATAAAAAATATTTTAGAAAATTTTGGAATAAATGATAAAGAATTATCATTTAAAGAATATGTAGAAGAGAAAATTAATATAAAAACTATTTTATTTCTTTCTTGTAAATTCTGGTTCTGCTTGTGCTTATCTTACTTATATTTATTGTGCATCATTATTAAAAACAAATTTTAATTATACTGCACTCGAAATTATGCAAAATAATTTTTGTCTTGCTATTGCTCAATTAATCTTAATGATTACATTAGTTTTGTTAACAAAAAAATTTCATCCTCTTAAATTATTAAAAGTTAGAGCAATTATATTTTTAATTTGTATGCCCTCTAGTATTTATTTACTAAATAATATAACTACTTCTTCAAGTTTATCTAAAATTCAATTACTATTAGTTATGACAAGTATAACTACCGGTACTGCTGCATCAATACTTTATAAAAACTTTCCAATATTTAAAAGATTTACGTTTACTACTCTTATTTATGCATTTTCATCAATTTTTATATACGTAGTTACTTCGTTTGGCATAGCTTACTTAGTAAATATATTAGGAACTTACGGAATTCTTCTTATTATGATACCGGTAGGTATAGCGTTCTACTGGGGAGTGACACATTTTGAATCACTTGAAAAAGTTCGGTATAATTATTAGAGTTAAAAATCTGTTCCTTCAAATTTAATTCGCTTAAGTTAGTTTGTTGTTTAAATATATTCCAACAAAGTTGAACCAATATATATATTCTATTTTATATATCTCAAGATATGCACAAACTTGTAAAAAGCTCATTAAAGTTTCTTTTATTATTTTTAGCTTTCTCAGGTGATTTAGCTCCTAAAGTCTGTATATTATAGACTCTATCAAAAAGTTTTATAAGTGCCGTATTATATCTTTTCTGTTTAATTAATAGATTTAAGCTTTCTTCAGCAGTGATTTTCCCGTAAGGTTTAATTCTAGTTAGGCCCTATACATGTTTCGCTACCTCTGCTCCAAAAATGCCGTTAATCATTTCTTCAGTTAATTCTGTATCCTCAACAGTATCATGAAGTAAAGCATGGTCGTAAAAAGCTTAGGAACTTCTTCAGCTACAAACTCCGCAAGCATAATCGTCACCTCAATCGGATGAGAATAATAAGGATCACCTGATTGACGCATTTGAGAACCATGATATTTACGAGCGTAGTAAATGCCTTTTTTAACCTCCTCTATATCAATAGGATTTTTTACTTTAGTGTTTAATCTTCGAGTTTATCAAGTAATTTTTTAGCGTAAACGCATACTTCAAACTTTTTTTTCCAAGAGCTTATATCTTCCATAAAAGTTATTTTTTATTTTTGCTAATAATAGTTGATTACAATTAAAGCAAAACTTAAAAAATTGCAATAACAAGTAATTTTTTAACTTTAAATATATTAGTAACTTTTGGTTATTTTGTATTTTAGCAACTATCATTTTACTTTATTAGCTGCTTTAATTTCTACTTCCTCTTGTAATGTATACTTTGCTATTTTTTCCTCTACATTTGAAAAGTTAGCAAAAATAATAGCAAAAGTAATAAATAATGCGGAAAAGGGTTACAGTAGAATTCAGGAAGGTTCCGGCAAGATAAATTTAAAGGAGAGAGTACAAAATTCGCTTGTATCAAGCTTTATGAATTACGCTGTATATGAAAGATTCTAAAAACTCGTATGGATCAGGAAACTCATTCAGTGTCATATCGTGGCTTATTGACCACGATATAGCATTATTACGTGAATCAATTCATCCTATCATCCTAGCCGCTTGGCATTGTTGCGTGGATCGAATCCACTGTGTCACCCCAAAAACAATACAAAATACTAATAATTTTAGTATTTTTAACTGGATCCTAACCCATCTACGGTAGAGATATATTGTTAAAAAATTAAAAGATAAAATAGAAATCGCACCTAATTTAAGGTGATTTACTATACAACTATAATAAAGAACATGGGAATTTAGAAAAAGTAATAAAAAATGCTAAAATTTAGTATTTTTTTACTGGATTGTCTCGCCAATTACTTCGTAATTTTCCTGCAATGGCATTAAATTATTAACTAATATATACTTAGTTAGAAATGCCATTTCACAAAAGTACTGTCTTTCTTGATAGGTTTAACTATTGTAACATTTAAGACTGAAAAGCTTGAGTTTAAGCTTCATGCATTGTTTGATGTTTTCGTTGAAATACTAAAAACTTTTGATTGGTGGGCGATGACGGACTCGAACCGCCGACACTCTCGGTGTAAACGAGATACTCTACCAGCTGAGCTAATCGCCCATATTTTTTATTAATTAGTAAAATAACATTATTTATAATTAATAAGAAGTATATATAAATAATTTAGCAAAATTTTATTAGTTTTTGCTTTTAAATTACCTATAAAGTGTTATTTACTTTCATTCAAACTTTTTATTTGTCTTGATAATCTGCTGATTTTCCTTGAGGCGGTATTTAATTTAATTATATTTTTTTTCACACCTTGCATTATTTTAGACTGAGCAACAGATAAAGCTAAGTTAGCATTTTCTTTATTACCAAGACTGATTTCATGTACAACTTTCTTTATAAAAGTTTTTATTGCACTAGATCTTTTTTTATTGATTAGAGTTCTTTTTACTGTTTGTCTAGCAGCTTTTTTTGCTGAAGAATGATTAGCCATTACCGAGTCCCTTATATTTTAATTTTTAATTCCTTCATTAGCATCTTGCTGTATATTTCCTTTAGCATTAATATCTCTATCTACAAATTCAATATATGCTATCGGTGCTAAATCACCATAACGGAATCCGGTTTTTATTATTCTAGTATAACCGCCAGGTCTATCTTTATATCTAGTACCTAAAATATTTATAAGCTTTTCTATTGCTTTTTTATCTTTTATTTTTGATAAAATGCTTCTTCTTACCATTAAATCAGCTTTTTTAGCTTTAGTAATTAGAGTTTCAATGTAAGGTCTTAATTCCTTAGCTTTTGGTAAAGTAGTTTTAATTTGTTCATGGGTTACAAGTGCTACAGCCATATTAGCGAGCATTGCTTGCCTATGACTACTTGTTACATTTAACTTTCTACCTTTAATTTTATGTCGCATTTTTATTAGTCCTTAATTATAAGAATCTTCATAACGTTTAGATAATTCTTGAATATTTTCCGGTGGCCAATCCGGTACATCCATACCGAATCTTAAATTAAATTTTGCCAATATTTCTTTAATCTCATTTAAAGATTTTCTACCGAAATTTGGAGTTCTCAGCATATCGGATTCCGTTCTTTTTACTAGATCCCCTATATATATTATATTATCATTTTTTAAACAATTTGCCGATCTAACCGATAATTCCAATTCATCAACTCTCTTAAGTAAATAAGGTGAAAACGGTAAAGCATCAGTTTTAACTTGCTTATCTTCTTCCTGTTCTTCAAAAGAAATAAATAATTGTAATTGCTCTTGTAAAATACGTGCAGCCAAACCTACAGCCATTTCAGGTAATAAATCACCGTTAGTTTCTACAAACATAATTAATTTATCATAGTCAGTAACCTGACCTACCCTAGTATTTTCTACCTTATAAGTAACACTCTTTACTGGGTTAAATAAAGCATCTATAGCTATTTCACCAATAGGTAAATTATCCTCATAACTATTTGTGCTAAGTACATATCCTTTACCAACCTTACAAGTTAATTCCATTTCAAGCTGCTTGTTCTTAGCTAGATTACAAATTACATGATCCGGATTCAGTATTTCTACATCATGACCTGTTTCAATCATACCGGCCGTTACAACACAAGGTCCTGTTGCTTTTAATTTCATGATACGTTTTTCTGCAACATGCATTTTTACTTCAATACCTTTAATGTTTAAAATCACTCCCGATACATCTTCTTTTACACCGGGTATAGAAGAAAATTCATGTTCTATAGCAGGGATCTTTATAGAAGTGATAGCTGCTCCTTGTAAAGAAGAAAGTAATACTCTTCTCATAGCATTACCGAGTGTTAAACCAAAACCTCTTTCTAAAGGTTCAACTACAATTTTAGCTTTATTATTGGTTTCCGGAAAATTTTCATAAGCGACTTTATTCGGCTTTATTAAAGTATTCCAATTTTTACTTAACGATAACATTTAATACCTATCTCTTATACTCTTCTTCTTTTTGGTGGTCTTACTCCATTATGAGCAATTGACGATACATCTAAAATTGACGTAACCACAAAATTTTGCCCGAATAAAGCTCTCATTGCTGATTCACGCTGAGCTCCCGGTCCTCCAATCCTAATAGAAATAGTTTTTAGACCATATTCTTTTGCTTTTTCCGACGCTCTATCAATTGTTACTTGAGCTGCATAAGGTGTTGCTTTTCTTGCCCCTTTAAACCCATTACCTCCTGCCGATGCAGAAGAAATAGTATTACCTTGGATATCAGTAAATGTTACTATAGTATTATTAAATGATGCTCGGATATGCACAACACCAAGAGTGATAGTTTTTTTCTTTTTCTTAACTTTAACCGTCTGATTCATTATTTTTTATACTCTATACTTAAACTATTATTTTACAGCTTTTTTCTTTCCAGCTATCGCAATAGCTTTACCTTTTCTAGTTCGAGCATTAGAATGAGTGTTCTGTCCTCTCACCGGCAACTTACGTATATGTCTAAGCCCTTGATAACATCTTATATCTTTCTTTTTCTTAATATTAAGCGTAACTTCTCGTCTTAAATCACCCTCAACTTTATACTCGCTTTCAATAATATTACGTAAGCTTATTAACTCTTGATCCGTAAGTTCTTTAACTTTTTTATCTTTCGATATTTTTGCTTTATTACAGATCTCTGCTGCTATAGTAGGTCCAAGACCGTAAATGTAAGTTAAACTCACAACTAAACGTTTATTATCGGGAATATTAACACTTGCAATTCTTGCCACAAATAATCTCCAAAATTTTACTGGTAACTAGAAAATAATATAAAAATCTTTAATAAAGTCAATTTATTTTTAGTATTTTCTGTATATCAATTTCTATTTCTTGTTCATTTTTACTTCCATTAACTATATAAAAATTACCACTATTTTTATAATAATCTATTAACGGATATGTTTCTGTTTTATATACTTCAATTCTTTTTTTTATTACTTCTTCATTGTCGTCTTTTCTATAATCAAATGTACTTGAACCGCAAACATCACATACATTATCAGTTTTAGGCTGCAAGAAGTAACTATTATATATTTTACCGCAATTTTTACAACTATATCTTCCTAAAACTCTTTTAATTAATAATTCATCTGAAACATCAAAATATATTATTTTAATTTTTTCTTTAATAAATAATTCAAAGAATTTCGCTTGCTCTAAATTACGCGGATATCCATCTAATATATAGCCGTTTTTATATTCAGAGGATAATAAAAAATTTTTGATTACTTGATTAACTATTTCATTAGGGATAAGCTCCCCTTGCTTAACATAATTATTAATTAACTCAGCTTCACTAGTTGATGTTTTAATAATTGTTCTAAATATATCACCGATTGCTATATGTGGTACATCAATTTTTTTAGCTATCTTTTGTCCTTGTGTTCCCTTTCCAGCTCCTGGAGGACCTAAAAAAATTACTATCACTATTTAAGCTCATTTTTAATTTTTTAATTTTACTTTCTTCATTAAACCTTCATACTTACTACTAAATAAGTAAGTTTGAATCTGAGTCATAGTATCAAGTACCACGTTCACTACAATTAAAAAACTCGTACCTCCTAAAGAAAGAGAGATTACATACTTATTCATTAATAGCTCCGGAATTACACATATTACACTTAAATATATCCCACCTATAACCGTAAGCCTTGTAAGTATATAATCAAAATAATCAGACGTATTTTTCCCTGGTCTTTTACCCGGAATATAAGCACCGTATTTTCTCAAATTATTAGCAGCTTCTTCAGAATTAAATACTATTGCAGTATAAAAAAAACTAAAAAACATAATTAATGCTACATACAATAAAATATATACGGGTTTTCCATGCCCTAAGTAATAAGTAAGCATGCCCATAGTTTCTGAATTACTATTAGAAAAATTAGCAAGCGTAGCAGGAAATAGTAAAATTGAACTAGCAAATATTGGAGGTATTACACCAGAAGTATTTAACTTGAGAGGCATATGCGTTGCTTCTCCTCCATAAATTTTATTTCCTACTTGTCTTTTAGGATACTGCACCAATAATTTTCTTTGGGCTTTTTCAAAAAATATAATTATAGCTATTAATACAACTACTCCAATACAAACAGCTATCGCTATTAAAGGCGATAATGCTCCTTTTCTTGATAATTCAAACATACTAATAATAGCACTAGGTACTCCCGAAATTATACCTATAAATATAATTAAAGACGTACCGTTACCTATTCCACGTTGTGTAATTTGTTCTCCTAACCACATTAATAGCATAGTACCTACAACCAAAGTAATTACGGTTGTAACTCTAAAGAAAAAACCCGCTAAAATTACTACAGGACCGGTATTTGTTACAATTGACTCTAAACTTATAGCAACTCCATAAGCCTGAAAAGAAGCAAGCAGAACCGTTAAATATCTCGATAGCTGATTTACTTTTCTTTTGCCGACTTCCCCTTCTTTTTTTAAATTTTCCAAAGGTTTATATGCAACTGACATTAATTGAATAATAATTGAGGCGGTAATATACGGCATAATTGCTAAAGCAAAAATGGACATTCTACCTAGCGACCCTCCGGATAGCATATTGAACATCCCGAGTATTCCGGACTGATTCTTTTCAGCCACACTACTTAAAGCAATTGAATCTATACCGGGTATAGGTATAAAAGACCCAAATCTACATACTATAAGAATGAGAATAGTAAAAACAATACGACTAACTAAATCATTACCGGATTTTTTAGAAAAATTCTGCCCCATATACTATAATAATTTTCCACCTGCTTTCTCGATTAAATCCTTAGCTTTAGAAGAATAAGCATCTAATTTTAATGATAGAGGAGAAGCGAAATTATCACTACAAATAGACAATAATTTCACTAATTTCTTATTATTTTTATTATTAACTACTCCAGCTTCTACCAATTTTTCTTTCGTAATAGTATCATCAGCACTTAAACGCCCATCGGCTAATGCTTCTTCAATATTATAAATATTTATTATATTGTATTTTTTAGTTGAAATACAATTAAACCCTCTTTTAGGTAGTCTTTTGATCATAGGTGTTTGACCACCTTCAAAACCTTTTATTGCAACGCCGGATCTAGATTTTTGACCTTTAATTCCTCTACCGCCGGTTTTGCCTTTACCGCTACCAATACCGCGTGCTATTCTTTTCTTATTTTTTTTAGCACCTATATTATTAGGTAATTCATTTAATTTCATTTAAAAACTCTAATTACATATTTTCTATTTTTAACAAATGCTTTACTTTTTCAACCATCCCTTTGATTGAATTAGTATTTTCAAGAATAATGGTTTTATTAATTTTGTTTAAACCAAGCCCAACTAATGTCAATCTTTGATCATACTTACGACCTATAGCACTTTTAACTTGAGTAATTTTTATATTATTGATCTTATTATTCATAACTTCACCTTACTTATGCAACATTATTCATTAACTTGAATATCAGAAGATTTTACAGATATTTCATTTACTTTTTTATCTCTTCTCATAGCAATAGACTTTGGTGATGCAAGTTTATTTAATGCATCAAATGTTGCAGAAATCATTGCGTAAACATTCGTTGAACCTATTGATTTAGCAACAATATCATGAACGCCTAAAGAATCAAAAATTGCTCTCATAGATCCTCCGGCTATAACGCCTGTACCTGCTTTAGCTCTTCTTAAAATCACTTTAGCAGCTCCACTTTTACCCACAACATCATGGTGAATAGTCCTATTTTGATATAAAGGCACTTTTATCATTCTCTTTTTAGCGGCTTGTTTTGCCTTTCCTCGAGCTTCGTTTACTTCTTTAGCTTTTCCGTGTCCCGCTCCGACTCTGCTGACTTTATCACCGACAACTACATAAGCAGAAAAAGCAAATCTTCTACCGCCTTTTACTACTTTTGTAACTCTATTTACATCAACTAAAACTTCACTTAAAGTCTCTTCATTTGTTTTAACTTTAGACATTACTACAACCTTATAACCTAAAATTTTATTTTCTCTCTAGCTGCATCAGCTAGAGCTTTTACAACACCGTGATACTTATATCCGCCTCTATCAAATACTACTTCTTTTATCCCTGCAGAATCAGCTTTTTTTGCTATTTCTTCACCTACTTTGATAGCATTTTCAATATTACAATGAGATTTTTTTAATTTCTCATCTAAAGTTGAAGCAGAAGCAATCGTTATAGACTTAGAATCATCAATAATTTGTGCATATATATGTCTACCTGACTTAAATATCGATAATCTCACTCTATTAGATGTTTTAGATATTTTATGTCTTACTCTACTTCTTCTTTTTTCAAATTTTAGCTTAGCACTACGCATATTTAACTCTTAAATTTAATTTTTCTTACCTTCTTTACGCGGTATAAATTGATTTTCAAATTTAATCCCTTTTCCTTTATAAGGCTCAGGTGGTCTCTGTTTTATAATAATTGAAGCAAATTGTCCTAACTTTTCTTTATCTGTTCCCTCAAGAATAATAATATTTTGCTTAGGCACCTCTATTTTAATATCTGAAGGTATTTCAATTTTTGTATTATGGCTTTTAGCAAGCATTAAATTTAAATATTTACCTTTTATCATTGCCCTGTAACCGACTCCGTTAATTTCGAGTTTAAGCTTAAACCCTTCTTTAACGCCGGTAACCATATTTGATATTATGCTTCTTGCAGTACCCCACATAGCACGTGCATTTTTATTTGCGGCTAAAGGTTTTACTAAAAGCTTATTTTCTTCCAATGAAATTGCTATATTACCTTTAAAAGTTTTTGATAATTCGCCTTTAGGTCCGGATATTTTTACTTCTAAATCATTTAAACCAACTTTTACACCTTCAGGTATAGTAACCGGCAATTTTCCAACACGTGACATTTTTTTACCTTAAAATACTTTACAAATTACTTCGCCGCCGACATTTTTAATATGAGCTTCTCTATCAGACATAACACCGTAAGGAGTAGAAAGAATATATATACCCATATTATTATAATATCCTTTCAAATCTTTAATAGCAGAATATACTCTTTTTCCGGGCTTTGATACTCTATGAATTTCGCATATAGAAGCATCACCGTTAACAGAGTATTTTAAAGCTACTTCAGTATAACTAATATTATTTTTTTGAGTAGTTACATAATCTTTTATATAACCTTCTTTTTGTAAAACATCTAAAATTGAAGTTTTAATTTTAGAACTAGGAAAAGAAACATTTATTAATTTACTTTTATAAGCATTTCTAATTCTAGTTAACATATCTGCTACATTATCCGTCATTGACATATTATTTACCTATCGACTTTTACCAACTTGACTTAACTACACCAGGAACTAAGCCTCTACCTATTAATTCCCTAAGCTTATTCCTCGATATACCGAATTTTCTTGTAACACCTCTTGGTCTACCTGTAAGCTCACATCTATTTCTTATTCTAGTAGATGATGAATTTCTAGGTAATTGTGCAAGCGACATTACCAAAGAAAAACGCTCTTCTAATGAAATATTTTTATCATAAATTTTACTTTTTAACGCTAAACGTTTATTATGTAAACTTTGTGATTTTTTTTTCCTACTTTCGTTCTTTTTTATAGAACTTACTTTTGCCATTATATATATCCTAAAAATTAATTATAAAAAGGTAAATTAAACCCTGATAACAAAAACTTACTTTCTTTATCTGTTTTAGCAGATGTAACGATTGTAATATCCATACCCCTTATTGTATCGATTTTATCGTAATTAATTTCAGGAAAAACTATCTGCTCTTTTAATCCAAAAGTAAAATTTCCTTTACCATCAAAACTTTTATAAGAAAAACCACGAAATTCTTTAACACGAGGTAACGCAACAATTACTAGCCTTTCTAAAAAATCATACATTCTATCTTGACGTAATGTAACCTTGCAGCCTATTTTCATATTTTCGCGTAACTTAAAGGTTGCAATAGATTTTCTTGCTAACGTTACAACCGGCTTCTGAGCGGAAATCAAAGTAAGATCATTTACTGCATTATTAATTACTTTGGAATCGGCTATTGCTTCCCCTACTCCCATATTTATAACAATTTTCTTAATTTGCGGTATTTCGTGTTTATTTTTATAAGAAAATTCTTTTTGTAAGTATTCAATAATTTTTTGCTGATATAATTCTTTAAATCTTAACATTATTTACCTTCCTTACCGATAATTTCCCCTGATTTCTTTGCTACTCTAACCTTAGAACCGTCTTCTAAGAATTTAAAAGCTACTTTGGTAGGGTTACCAGTTTTTGGATCGATGTGTGCAATATTTGAGATATGTATAGGTAATTCTTTAGTTATTATCCCGCCTTCACTCATTTGATTAGGTTTAGTATGCTTTTTTACTAAATTTACTCCAGAAACAATTACTTTACTGTCCTCAGGAAAAACTTTTAATATTTTACCTTTTTTTCCTTTGTGCTTTCCGGTAATAACAACAACTTCATCACCTTTTTTTACTTTTAATTTAATCATTTATAACACTTCCTCTGCAAGCGACATTATTCTAACATATTTTTTCGCTCTAAGTTCTCTTGTAACAGGACCGAAAACTCTAGTACCGATAGGTTCATCTTGTTTATTCAAAAGCACTAATGCGTTTTTATCAAATTTTATTGTACTACCGTCAGGTCTTACTACTCCGGTTTTTGTACGAACAATCACGCCTTTATAAACATCACCCTTTTTAACCTTACCGCCGGGTATAGCTTCTTTAACAGATACAACTATAACATCACCCAGCTTTGCCACCATATGGTGAGAGCCACCTAAAACTTTAATACACATAACTTTTTTAGCACCGGAATTATCTGCAACTTCCAAGATGCTCTGCATTTGAATCATAAACTACTTCCAATTTTTTATACACGAGAGATAAAATAAACAATCTACCTTATAAAGTCAAAGATTAAAAAACTTTATTCCCCATTTACCACTACCCATGTTTTGGTTTTTGAGATAGGACGACTTTCAATTATACTAACTTTATCTCCTTCTTGATATTTATTTTCTGAATCATGAGCAGCATATTTTTTAGATACTTTCACGAATTTTTTATAAATAGGATGCTTAAACTTTCTTTCTACTTTTACTGTAACCGTCTTATCAGCTTTTGAACTTATAACCACGCCTTGTAACACTCTTTTCGGCATTTTAATATTCCTCACTATTAGATCTTTTTGTTAATTCAGTTTTAATACGTGCTATAGACTTTTTGACTAACGAAAACCTACTAGTATTTTTTAACTCACCTAAAGCTTGTTGAAATCTTAAATTAAACAATTCTTTCTTTAAAAGATTAAGGCTTTTACAAAGCTCTTCTATTGTTTCAATAGATAACTTACTTCTTAATAATTTCAAATCATTCATAACGTCTCACTATCCTTGTTCTAACAGGTAATTTTGCACTTGCAAGCTCCAAAGCTCTAAGTGCAACATTTTCTTCTACCCCTTCAATTTCAAACATAATTCTTCCAGGCGAAACTCTAACTGCAAAAAATTCAGGAGAACCTTTACCTTTACCCATTCTTACTTCGGCAGGCTTTTTAGAAACGGGAACATCCGGAAAAATGCGAATCCATAATCTTCCTTGCCTTTTCATACATCTAGTAGCAGCTTTTCTTCCTGCTTCTATTTGTCTTGCAGTAACACGCCAACCGTCTATAGATTTTAGACCAAATGATCCAAAAGCAAGCGTCGTACCTGCTTTTGCTTTTGAAGCAACTCTACCCTTATGAGCTTTTCTAAATTTTTGTTTTTTCGGAGCTAACATTTTAATACTTCAAATTAATTATATCTTTTATTTTCTGTATATTCACCTTTATAAATCCACACTTTAACCCCTATAACTCCATAAGTAGTTATAGCCTCAGCTGTTGAATAATCAATATCAGCTCTTAAAGTATGTAACGGCATTCTTCCTTCTATATACCACTCGGTTCTAGCAATTTCAGCACCTCCAAGTCGTCCTGAACAATTAACTCTTATACCTTGTCCACCTTGTTTAAATGAAGCCTGAATTGCTGTTTTCATGGCTTTTCTAAAAGAAACTCTTTTTTCAAGCTGTAGTGCTATAGTTTGAGCTACTATAGCAGCATCTATATTAAACTTTCTAACTTCGTGAATATTTATATAAACTTCTTTTAAAGAAGTCATTTTTTCGATAGCTTTTTTTAGCTTATTAATTTCACTACCGTTTCTACCAATAATGACATTTGGTTTTTTAGCATTAATATTAATTATAATACTTTTATTAGAAGGACGTTCGATTAAAACTCTGCTAATTTGAGCTTGATTAAAACCCTTATTTATTAAATTCCTAATTTTTAAATCTTGTATAAAAAGAGTTTTATAATGTTTTTCTGCATATAATACGGAATCCCAACCTTTAATTAAAGTCGGTCCAACTCTAAAACCATGTGCACAAACTTTCTGCCCCATTTTAATTATCCTCTTTTTCTGTAACAGTTATATAAAGATTACTAAAAAACTTATTTATTCTAGTTGCTCTTCCTTTTGCTCTTGGCATAACTCTTTTCATTACTAAAGCCTTACCTACAGTCGCTTTAGTAATAACCAATCTATCTATATCTAGACCTAAATTATTTTCAGCATTTGCAACAGCAGATTGTAAACAATCTTTTACAACTTTTGCAATTCTTTTAGGAGAAAAAGTTAATTGTACCAATGCTTCAGATACTTTCATATTTCTAATAAAGGCTGCAACTAAATTTAGCTTCCTTGGGCTTACTCTAATAGATTTAGCTTTTGCCGTAGCAAAATTTTTATTTTCCTGTACCATATAAATCTTTACTTTCTTTTGACTTTTTTATCTACTCCATGACCGTGAAATGTTCTAGTAGGAGCAAATTCACCTAATTTTCTTCCAACCATTTCTTCATTTACAGAAACCGGAATAAATTTATTTCCATTATGAACAGAAAAGGTAAACCCTACAAAAATAGGCAAAATCGTTGATCTTCTAGACCAAGTTTTAATCATTTCAGATTTACCTAATTCCATTAATTTTTGAACTTTCTTTATTAAATAACCGTCTACAAAAGGCCCTTTCCATATTGAACGTGCCATACTAATACCTAATTAATTTAAAATCTATTTTCTTTTCTTTATGATAAATTTTGAAGTACGTTTATTTTTACGTGTCTTCTTACCCTTTGTTGGGAATCCCCAAGGAGTAACAGGATGGCGTCCTCCTGAAGTTTTACCTTCACCACCGCCATGAGGGTGATCTACAGGATTCATTGCTACACCTCTAACATGCGGTCTCCAACCGAGCCATCTATTTCTACCTGCTTTGCCTAAATTAATATTTTTTTGATCCGGGTTAGATATACTACCTATAGTAGCTTTACAATCTAAAGGTACTAACCTAAATTCACCTGATCTTAATTTAATCTGAGCATATCCTGAATCTTTACCTACTAGATCTACTGAAGTACCTGCAGATCTTGCAATTTGGCCACCCTTACCGACTTTCATTTCAACATTATGTAAAGTAGTACCGATAGGAATAAATTTTAAAGGTAAACAATTTCCTATTTTTATATCAGCATCTCGACTTGATATTACTTTATCACCTACAGATAATTTTTGCGGTGCTAGAATATAAGAATATTCCCCGTCTTCATATTTTATTAAAGCAATAAAAGCAGTTCTATTAGGGTCATACTCTATTCTTTCAACAATAGCAGAAATATCTATTTTATTTCTTTTAAAATCAATAACACGATATAATTTTTTATGTCCTCCACCTCTGTGCCAAGAAGTAATTCTACCTTGATTATTTCGTCCACCGGTTTTAGATATACCTTTAGTCAAAGATTTTAAAGGTCTGCCTTTCCATAAACTAGTTTTATCAACTTGAACTAGCTCTCTAAGAGAAGGAGTAATTGGATTAAAGTTTTTTAAAGCCATTTATTTAATTCCTCCGGCAAAATCGATATTATGGTCTTTTTCTAATGTAACAATAGCTTTCTTTCTATTGATTTGAGTCCCTATAATTCCTTTAAATCTTTTCTTCTTACCTTTAACGTTTAAAATATTCACTTTTTTTACTTTTACTTTAAATATTTCTTCCACAGCCTTTTTAACGGTAAGTTTTTCAGCAAATTTATCTACATAAAAAGCGTATTTATTTTGTTCCGAAAGGGTTGTAGTTTTTTCTGTAATAATAGGTTTTCTAATTAAATCGTAGTATTTATAAGAACTCATCTTAACCTCTTTTCTAAAACGCTCACTGCTTCTTGTGATAATAAGACATATTCATGTCGTATTATATCATAAACATTTGCTCCTATTTGCGGAACAATCATAGTATTATAAATATTTTTTGCAGCTAAAGAAAAATTAATATCTACTTCATTTCCGTCTATTACAAAGAAACTTTTTCCTTGAAACTTGTTTAATATATTTACAAGAGCAGAAGTTTTAGGCTTATCTAGCTTTAAAGAATCTATTATTAATAATTTTCCTTCAGCGAACTTCTCGGATAAAGCATGAATTAAACCAAGTTTTCGTACTTTTTTAGGTAATTTTGTTGCATGACTACGTACTCTAGGTCCGTGAGCTACACCACCACCACGCATCTGTACCGATCTAATGGAGCCTTGTCTTGCATTACCTGTACCTTTTTGCTTAAAAGGTTTTTTTGTGGTTCCTGATACTTCTGATACTGTTTTAGTTTTGTGGTTACCGGACATTGCTTTAGCTCTCTGCCAATCAATAACCTGCTTTATTATATCATCTCTGATAAATTCAACAGCAAATATATCTTCATTTAAGCTAATCTCACCAACTTCTTCATTAGCAAAACTTAATATTTTAGT
Source organism: Candidatus Rickettsia colombianensi (assembly GCF_003664375.1). NCBI lineage: Bacteria > Pseudomonadati > Pseudomonadota > Alphaproteobacteria > Rickettsiales > Rickettsiaceae > Rickettsia > Candidatus Rickettsia colombianensi. Next base: position 121,766 of record NZ_RAQN01000009.1, on the reverse strand, counting down.
TTTCATCTTTATTTAACCTTATACAGTCTTATATAAAACTTTTATATAAATAATATTGCATGGCGTTTTGTTAATTTAATAATCTTTAACCTCAACAAACATGTCTAAATATCTATTATCAGTTATTGAAACCTTTTTTATTGCATCTTTTACTGAAAGATACGAATTTTTGTGACCGGGTATACTACCCTGAATCATAATAAGCTTACGCTCTTTATCAACGGCAAATATTTTCAAATTTTGAATAGTAACTTGGTTATATCCCATATGACCGGCCATTTTTTTGCCTTTGAAAACCTTTCCTGGATCTTGTCTTTGTCCTGTAGAACCGTGCGAACGATGGGATATAGAAACACCGTGAGAAGCTTCAAGACCTCTAAAATTATGTCTTTTCATACTACCGGCAAACCCTTTACCTATAGTAGTTGCTGTTATATCCACAAATTGTCCTGCCGTAAAATGATCTACTTCTAGACTTGCTGCTATATCAATAAAATTCTCTTCAGAAATTCTAAATTCTTTTAATTTAGTTTTAGGAGATATTTTAGCATTAGCAAAAACTTGTTTCATAGGTTTGGTTACTCTAGAGATTTTTTTATCTTTTACACCTATAACCAAAGCATTATATCCATGTTTTTCTAGAGTTTTATGCCCTACTACTTGACAATCATCAACTTTTACTAATGTTAAAGAAATTCTTTCTCCTTTATCATTAAAAACACTAGTCATCCCAATTTTTTGAGCAATTATACCGGTTCTCATTTATTCCCCACTCTCTAATTCAATCACTACATCGACACCTGCTGCTAAATCAACTTTACTTAAAGCATCAACAACCGCCGGATTCGGATCATCTATAACTAATAATCTTTTATGCTTTCTAATTTCAAATTGTTCTCTTGACTTCTTATGTACATGAGGAGACCTATTTACGGTAAATCTTTCAATTTTTCTAGGTAAAGGAATAGGACCATTAATGTTAGCAAATGTTCTTTTAACAACACTAACTATCTCTTTTGTAGCTTGATCAAGACTACGATGATCAAATGATTTTAAACGAATTTTGATTTTATTTTTCATTCAGTAAACCTAATATTTAAACAGCAAGATGTTTGTAGACATATTCCCAAACTTCACTTTTAGAGGTAATTTGTACGTCGAGCCGGTATTCGAATCCTCATGTACTTTTATGTACACTGCGGTTCTGCGTTCCGTGTCTTCTTCAAATTCCTCTCTATAAGCCGGTTCAGAAAGATGTCTATTACATCTTAAAATATAAATACCTATTATTAAAAAATAATAGGTATTTATAAAATTAATTATTTATTTTAGTTACTACGCCGGCCCCCACTGTTCTACCACCTTCACGTATAGAGAATTTTAACCCTTCCTGCATAGCAATCGGTTTAATTAATTCCACTGTAAAAGTAGCATTATCTCCAGGCATAACCATCTGCTTATCAGCAGGCAATTTTATTGTACCAGTAACGTCTGTTGTTCTAAAATAGAACTGCGGACGATAGTCATTAGTAAATGGGGTATGACGCCCACCTTCTTCTTTACTAAGCACATACACTTCAGCTTCAAACTTATCATGCGGTTTTATGCTACCAGGTTTTGCGAGAACTTGTCCTCTTTCAACTTCTTCTCTTTTTGTACCGCGTAGTAATATACCGACATTATCTCCGGCTTGTCCTTCATCAAGTAATTTTCTGAACATTTCTACACCGGTACAGGTAGTTTTTTGTGTATCTTTTAGACCGACTATTTCAATTTCCTCACCTACCTTAATTATTCCTGACTCTACTCTACCGGTTACAACAGTACCTCTTCCTGAAATAGAGAACACATCTTCTATTGGCATTAAGAAAGGTTTATCCGTAGCTCTTACAGGCTGCGGTATATAGCTATCTACTGCATCCATTAACTCATTAATAGCTTTTTCACCTTCAGGCTTTCCTTCTAAAGCTTGAAGTGCAGAACCTTTAATAATAGGTATTTCATCACCTAGGAAACCATATTTTGATAATAATTCCCTTACTTCCATCTCTACTAGTTCTAATAGATCAGGATCATCCACCATATCTACTTTATTTAAGAATACTACCATAGCAGGTACACCTACCTGTTTTGCTAGTAATATATGCTCTCTAGTTTGCGGCATAGGACCATCAGCAGCAGAAACTACTAATATTGCACCGTCCATCTGAGCAGCACCGGTTATCATGTTCTTTACATAGTCAGCGTGTCCCGGACAATCTACGTGTGCATAGTGTCTATTTTTAGTCTCATATTCTACGTGTGCAGTAGAAATAGTTATACCTCTTTCTTTTTCTTCAGGAGCAGCATCAATTTGATCATACGCTGTAGCTTTTGCTCCACCTGTCTTAGCAAGTACTATAGTTATTGCTGCCGTTAAGGAAGTTTTACCGTGATCTACGTGACCGATCGTACCTATATTAACGTGCGGTTTAGTTCGTTCAAATTTTGCTTTTGCCATATTATTACTCTCTACAATTTTTTAGGTTTAATACAAGTTAATTTTGTATAAGTGCATTTTTTTGCTAAATTTATTTGTTACCACTATCTCTGGAGCGGGTGATGGGAATCGAACCCACACAACCAGCTTGGAAGGCTGGAACTCTACCATTGAGCTACACCCGCATTGTGGCACTGTTAATAAAATAATTTCAAAGCTATTTTGTTAACAATGCTATATCAATTTTATTCAGATTTATAAATATACACAATTATGTTTTATTTTTAAATAAAATTAAACATAATATACATGAAATCTTTTAAAATAAAATGATATGCTTCCCTGAACCATTTAAGTGGTGGAGGGAGAAGGATTTGAACCTTCGAACGCTTACGCGGGCAGATTTACAGTCTGCTGCCATTGACCACTCGGCCACCCCTCCTAAAGAACTTTACTGTATTAAATAGACTAATTCACTGTAAAATACAATATGTAATTAGTATTAGGACTTAATAAAACTTCTTGCCGAATCATCAAATAAACAAATAGCAGCTTGCACATTTATTTAGTTGTAACTTTCTATAATAAATAGTAGTTTCTGTCAAGAACAAATTACTGACGGTTTTCAATAAGATGCAAAATAAAAAACTTGATTCTAAAAATTGTTATTATATGTATGGGAAACATCCTGTATTTTCTGCTCTAAATAATCCAAAACGTCAAATTGAAAATATTTTATGCACTAGGGAAATTTTTGATACAAACAAAAAATTAATAGGTACTAGATCTTATGAAATTGTTAATAACGATATTTTATCTAAATTACTGGAAAACCAAACACATCAAGGAATAGCTGCAAAAGTTAGACCAATTTTTTCTTACAATCTAGAGGACATAGATATAAAAAACCCAAAATGTAAAATTGCGATTCTTGATCAAATAACAGATACACAAAATATTGGAGCAATTATTCGTAGTGCTGCTGCTTTTGATATAAATGCTATAATATTACCTCAAGATAATTCTCCGAATGAAAGCGGCGGCATTGCTAAAGCGGCTTGCGGTACTTTAGAATTAATACCTATAATTAAAGTTACTAACTTACGCTCATGTATGAATTATCTTAAAAAACACAGCTTTTGGATTATAGGCCTAACAGGTTCTGCAAATGACTACTTTACCGATAAATTAATTTCCGACAAAATAGCATTAGTATTTGGCTCAGAAGATAAAGGCATGCGAAGATTAGTCGAAGAAACATGTGATTATTTAGCCAAAATCCCTATTTCTAAGAGAGTAGAAAGTCTTAATGTATCAAATGCCGCTTCTATAATTTTTCATTCATTACATAAATAATATTTTTAATAAATCAAATATTGTTTTTTATTTACTTCGATATAAATATTTAGTCTACTAAAATTAAAGTCATAAACTTTTATTATATCAATTAATTTGAGAGAAAAGTCATGAAAAGGGGACCAAATGAATAAATTATCGAGAGTTTTGAAAAGCAATTAGACATATTTATAAATGAACTTACAGAAGAAGAGATAACAACGGCTATATTAAACAATTTTTTTGATAAAGTGATAAATAACCTCAAGAATGAAAGATTAATTAATAATACTATATTTGATATATATCAAGGTAAAGCAGTAATTACTAAACCTATATATTCCAATTATATAGAATCTTCCGAACCTAAATATAACGAACATTGGCAAAAATTTTATAGTTTTAATCGTAATCTTATGATAGAAAGCACATTAGTATTTATTGCTAAGAATCTAAAAAAAGCTTCTTTAACAGACAAATTATATTATAGCTTTGCTAAATTAGCCAAGCAATTAGACTTGAATGCAGTAAGTGATCATTTTATGAAAAAAATAGATAATTATATAACATTTAACAATTTATGAAAAATTACAGAACCGAAAGCGATTCTTTTGGAGAAATTCAAATAGAAGAAAAATTTTATTGGGGGGCTCAAACTCAAAGATCTTTAGAAAGTTTTAAAATAGGCAAGCAAAAAATGCCTGAAATTTTAATTCGTGCTCTTGCTATTTTAAAAAAATGTACAGCACAGGTTAATCATGAGCTTGGTGATTTAGAAGCTAAAATAGCTACAAGTATCGATAAAGCCACGGATAGAATCTTAGAAGGTGAATTTGAGGATAATTTTCCTTTAGTAGTTTGGCAAACAGGTTCAGGTACACAAACAAACATGAATATGAACGAGGTTATTGCCTCTATTGCTAATGAAGAATTAACAAGCAAGAAAGGCGGCAAATCTCCAGTACATCCTAACGATCATGTTAATAAAGGACAATCATCCAACGACTCTTTTCCAACCGCTATGCATATAGCAACCGTACTTGCAACTAAACAGCAACTTATACCGGCTTTGAATAATTTATTTACCTCTTTGCAAGACAAGTCAAAAGATTGGGATAAAATCATAAAAATAGGACGTACCCACTTGCAGGATGCAACTCCTTTAACTCTTAAACAGGAATTCTCCGGATATATTACACAAATAGAGTATGCTTTAGAACGCATAGAAGATGCACTAAAAAAAGTTTATCTACTTGCTCAAGGTGGAACAGCAGTCGGCACAGGTATTAACTCAAAAATAGGCTTTGATATAAAACTTGCTGAGAAAGTGGCAGAGTTTACTAAACAACCCTTTAAGACGGCTCCTAATAAATTTGAAAGTCTAGCTGCCCATGACGCACTAGTAGAATTTTCAGGAACTCTTAATACTATAGCAGTTAGCTTAATGAAAATAGCAAATGATATAAGACTGCTCGGCTCCGGTCCAAGATGCGGTCTTGGTGAGCTGCATTTACCTGAGAATGAACCTGGTTCTTCGATTATGCCCGGTAAAGTAAACCCTACACAAGTCGAAGCTTTAACAATGGTGTGCAGTCAGGTGATGGGAAATCATGTTACGGTTACTATTGCCGGCTCAAACGGGCATCTTGAACTTAACGTATTTAAACCCGTAATAATATACAATATCCTACAATCTATAGAGCTGTTATCCGATAGCGTAAATAGCTTTGTTACTCACTGTGTTAAAGGATTAGAACCCAATATAGCACGCATTAATGATTTACGTGATAAATCGCTAATGCTTGTTACAGCTCTTAATCCGCATATCGGCTATGATAATGCCGCAAAAATTGCTAAAGAAGCACATAAGCACCAGATCACTTTAAAAGAAGCAGCTAAAAAACTCACTCTTTTATCCGAAGAAGAGTTTGATAAAATAGTAGTACCTGAAAAAATGGTTGGTCAATCCTAGATTTTAGATAAAGATATTAGTTTAAACTATTAATATTACTGTACAAAATCTTATAAATTAGGATAATATTAAATTAGTCTATTTATTATATTATCTATTTAATGTTATCCTAATGTGAAACAAAATTTATCTAATCAAATTAACCTACTCGAAGCAAAAACTCATTTCTCAAACCTCATACAACGTGTGCAAGACGGAGAGCAAATTACCATTTGTAAGCATAATACGCCGGTTGCCAAAATTATACCTATAACTCAAAAGCCTAAAATGGATAATATAGTAGAAAAATTCGTTGAATTTAGTAAGGGTAAAACATTAGCTCCTTCCTTATACTATTAAAGAGCTTAGAGATGAAGGTAGAAGATGAATAACCGCTCTTTTATATTTAGACTGCTAATTATTGTATGAAGCATGGAGCTACAGTACCATATCTTTGGAAACTTGAAATAACTAATACACTATTAGTATCAGAAAAACGTAATAGATTACATATAGCAGATACAGTTAAATTTATAGATTTATATAATTCTATCCCCCTTAATATATCAAATTTTAATTTTTCCATACATAAAATTATACAAACTGCAAGAGCCAACAATCTTACTGCATATGATACAACTTATTTATTAACTGCCATGCATGAAGGGCTTCCTATGGCCACTAACGATAAAGCATTAATCAAAGCATGTCATAATAACGTCATTCCGCTATTATATAGTGAATTAACTTAAATTACGGACAATTTCTATATCATCTTTTAATTTTTTAAAAACATATATACTCGTTTAATTTGAAAAATTGGCGTCGTCTACCTACTTTTCATTTATTATAAGTATACCGTAAATGGATTAGCATTAGCGGTATTCGCTATGCCCTTAAAAAAATAAAATATTTCTTATAAATCATCCCTAATTCAAGTTAATTCACTATAAAAGAAAATAATCCACATTTTTCATAAAAAGTTTATGGAAATTTCTAAATCTTTTATTATACTTAAACATTAATTATATAAAATAAAAGATTCTCATGGTTTTAAATATAAAAGCTCCTGAAAATATAGTATTAAAGCCGACCATTACGGTTTTCGGCGTTGGGGGTGCAGGTAGTAATGCAGTAAATAATATGATTATTGCTAATCTGCAAGGTGCTAATTTTGTAGTAGCTAATACTGATGCACAATCGCTTGAACATTCTTTATGCACCAACAAAATACAACTCGGTGTTTCTACGACTAGAGGTCTTGGGGCAGGAGCTTCTCCTGAGGTTGGAGCACTTGCTGCTCAAGAATCAGAAAGCGAAACTCGTAGTTACCTAGAAAATAGCAATATGGTATTTATTACGGCAGGTATGGGCGGTGGTACAGGTACCGGTTCTGCACCGGTTATTGCACGCATTGCTAAAGAACTAGGCATCCTTACGGTTGGGGTAGTAACTAAACCTTTCCATTTTGAAGGCGGTCATCGTATGAAAACTGCCGATAAAGGACTTATTGAATTACAGCAATTCGTTGATACTTTAATTGTAATACCGAACCAAAATCTATTCCGTATTGCTAATGAACAAACGACGTTTGCCGATGCTTTCAAAATGGCAGATGACGTATTGCATGCCGGCGTTAGAGGAGTAACGGATTTAATGATTATGCCGGGACTTATTAATCTTGATTTTGCTGATATTAAAGCAGTAATGAGCGAAATGGGTAAAGCAATGATGGGCACGGGTGAAGCTAGTGGCGAAGATAGAGCTATTAAAGCGGCAGAATCTGCAATTTCAAATCCGCTGCTAGATCATAGCTCAATGTGCGGTGCAAGAGGTGTATTAATCAATATTACCGGTGGTTCCGACATGACCTTATTTGAAGTTGACAACGCTGCTAATAGAATTAGAGAAGAAGTAGATAACCTTGATGCTAATATTATTTTCGGTTCAACATTTAATCCGGAACTAAAAGGAATTATCAGAGTATCGGTTGTTGCTACCGGTATTGATGCCGATAAAGTACCGACATATAAACCCGCAATAGCTGAAACTACCAATACAGTTCCTGAAGAAACTTATTCAGGAATTTCTTCTAATGAAGCTATAGCACAACCTACACAAATAGAAGAAATTCCTGATTTTAACAGCTACAGTACCGAAAATATTGAAATTACCGACTCTCCAATGAATCAAAATTTTATCGGAAATGAAAAAGAGCTCGGGTTACATGCAAATACTTTCAACAAATCTGAAGATGACTCACCAAAACCATCATTTTTAGGAAAAATATGGGGTTCTCTGCGTGCTTCAAATAATCAAACTTTAAAACGCAAAAACGTTGTTGTTAGTACTCTAGATCAAGATAATAAAGAATCTGATATTCATGAAATACCGGCTTTTTTAAGAAAGAAACGGGATTAGAATATGAATATAATTTCAGAACAGAATAAAAAAGAATTATTAGAAATAACTGAAAATTTTCCTGCAGATATTGCATTACTAATAAATTATATAAATAAAACATTTAAATGTCACATTCATGATTTATCTTTATCGGATCAAAAAGATTTAAAGTTTTTTATAGCAAAAAGCTTTGCAAATCAAATTGATGTTTGTAAAACTAAAGAACATGCTCAAAATTTTTTACAAGAGATATTGGAAGATAAGCCTGTATATAGTTTAGACATTGACGGAGCAACATACTATGCCGCATTAGATTTTACCGAACTAAATCAAAATAATATGCTGAATACAAGATTTAGCGGAACCTCTCTTGATTTTATAGAAACACTACCTAACTTTTCTAGTGATAAACAAAAATATAAGGCTGAACTAGTTTTTACAGAATTAAAACAAAATAATTTTGCAAATATATATTTGGAAAAACAGCAATATAACTCTCAAAGTATTCTTATTTTAAATATATAAAATAATCACAATAATTACATATTATTTCCTAAAATTATAAACCTTGAAGAACAAGTTATCATAGATGTATTAAATAATTTATTATTATTAGGTGCTTATAATAAATGTAATTTTTTTGAATCCAATAATGGATCAGAAATATATTTTAGATTACCTAATAATGAAAGGCTTGCCATGAAAGTTTTTAGTTTAAATAATCAGCCTATATTAAAAGAAAATAAATTTGAAAATGCTATATTATTTTTAAGTAAAAAATAAACGAAAATGGTGATGTTGACTATAATGAAGGCTTTAGTGCTGATATAGCCGATGGCAAAATAAATTCTTCTTATGTAACTCCTTTAGGCGAGATAATGGATTTGAATTAAAAAAATAATAATATGATAAACAAAATTATACTACTTCTTACATTATGTTTTTTAAATACTCATTTACTAGCTAATAGCGATAAGCGGTTAAAAGATATTGCACTCTACCCTACGCCACTTAAAAATCAAAAGCGTTATGTAATTCATTTACCTACAGAACCTAATGAGGAAAGGTTGAAAGTAGCATTACAAGCTATAAAAGATGCAATGAAAGATTGTAATCGTGTTTGGTTTGGCGGTAAGCTGGAAACAAAAACTTTAGAAGGTTGGGGATATAATTATTATGTAATCGATCAAGTTAGCGATCACCCTGCTAGTACAATGATGGTATACCCAAACGTAAAAGCAACCATACAACCGGTTAGTGTATTTTTAGGCGATAAAACATTTTTTAGATATAATAGCAAACTACCTATCGTAGTATATGCTCCAAAAGATGTTGAACTACATTACGTTATTTGGGCATCAAAATGATATAATCAATTCTGCAAAGGAAGAATAGCTTCTTTAACGTGAGCGTTCACAGGTTTTTCACTGTCACCCCGTGGCTTGACCACGGGGTCTAGAAAAAATAACTTCAACATTGTTATCTACACTACATGTTTAACAAAATAAACATATAAAAATAAATTTTTCTATGTTTTACTGGATCCCATGAATAAATCACGGGATGACAGAGAGGAATAATAAGCCACTCAACACCCGTGAACGGTCACTCTTTCACATCAATATAAACATTGCCCTGTTAAATCCAAAAAATCTTTTTGAACATCGAGGTAGTTCTCTTTTAAACTTGTATAGTAAAAGGATTTACATTGGCATTGCTTAGAAAAAGTTGTTTTATAGTGTAGTTTAGCCTTCCGATGTCATTCCCGCAAAAGCGGGAATGACATCGAAACTTTAGATTAACTCTTTTAGTCAATGCCTAAATTACTCAAAATCTTCCTCTACAGCTTCAACCTCTTGCACTTCCGGTACAAAATGTTTAAGCATGGACTCAATACCGTTTTTTAAGGTAATAGTGGAACTAGGACATCCAAGGCATGCACCACGAAGTGCTAATTTAACTATACCGTTTTCAAAGCCTTTATATATTATATCACCGCCGTCTTGTGCAACAGATGGACGCACCCTAGTTTCAATAATCTCTACGATTTGCTTCTCTATTTCTGAAAGCCCATCAAGGCTATGATTTACATTATCTGCTTTGGTGCTTTCTTCAAATACCGGAAATCCTGCAACAAAATGATCCATAATAACCATTAAAATTTCAGGCTTTATAACTTGCCAATTATCTTCAGCTTGTTTAGTTACTGTTATAAAATCACTACCAAAAAATACTGATTTTACATTATTAATATGAAATAGCGATTCTGCAAGTTTGCTTCTTCCTTTTACTTCAGCAAGCTCACTAAAAAATACCGGCTGATCACTACTTATTTCCTGCCCCGGGAAAAATTTTATTGCATCGGGATTGGGAGTATCTTCAGTTTGAATAAACATAATTAAAGCACACTAATAAATTTGTTGATTATTATAAATTGATAGTACTACTTTTACAATATATTTGTATTTATCTTGGGCATTGTTGCATGGCTCTCAAAAGCCGTATATGTCATTCCTGCGGAAGCAGGAATCCAGTACTGCCTATCCCCGTTATTGCGAGAAAGCATTTATACCGACGAAGCAATCTCATGAAATTTAAGAGAGATTGCCACGTCGCTACGCTCCTCACAATGACAAGTATAAATATTTTTTTAGATTCCCGCTTTTAGCTAGGAATAACATAAGGCGGTAAATATCTAATTAATATATAAGCAGGTATAAAACAAAATCCTGCTACAATAAAGAAATAAGTCCAACCTAAATAAGTAGCTGCATAACCTGAAATACTACCAAACAATATGGTACTAATATGAGCAATAGAAGTAATTAAAGCAATTTGGGTTATACAATATTTAGAACTACAGCATCTTAATTGGTACGAAAAAAACGACGACATAGTTAAGCCATTGGTAAATTCTTGAAAAAAGACCGCTATATACAGACTTGTAATATCTCGATTATAAAAATAGAGAAATAAAAAAGATAGGCTAGATAAAGCATGATATATTAATGCTCTTTTAAGCAAATAAGAATATTCATATTTTCGGCACAAAACCCCGCCTATAAAACCTCCAAGGATTGCAGCACACATACCGAAAGCTTTATAGCCAAGCGCTAAGTCCTTTTTCGTATAACCGATATCGAGATAAAACATATTCGGCATAATTGAAAGAAAATTATCTTGAAGACGATATAGAAGCATAAAACTAACAATTATTAGCCATTTAGGTTTCTCGATAAAGTCATAAAAGGCATGCCAAAATCTATCAAAATCATTAATAATTATCTTATCTTTAAATTTAAGCGGATAGAATATAATTAATAGTAATGACGGTATACATAAAATTGCCATAACACGATAAACATCTTGCCAAGATATGATAGTAGATAAATATAACGCTCCTAAACCTGCTATAAGTATACCTATTCTAAAGCCTGTAGTACAGGCTGCTTCACTTATGCCCCAATTTTTATTTGTAATCAGTAACATCTGTGATGATTGAAGTAACATATCATAAATGGAAGAAAAAAATGCCACAGCTACTAAGCATAAAACAAATGGTATAAAATGAGTGTTAGGGTTAAAATTTGTCAGAACATATACACAAAAAATACAACTAACCAAAGCAATAATTAAACAATATTTATATCCTCGCTTACTTAAAGGAGCAAAACTTACTTTTTCAAGTAAAGGACCCCATAAAAATTTAAATATATGAATAAAATTAACTAAACTAAAAAGCCCGATAGTGATTTTATCAAAACCGGATTCTCGAAGCCAAAAAGAAAGAGTTGAACTGGTAAGTAAATAAATTAAACCTCCGGGAAAAGAAATTATTAATATAAAGAAAATATTAGATATATATTGAAATCGTGAAAAATTTAAACTTATGAACTTATTCTCCTTTTTTATATTTGTCATCACACGCCTTGATCGGCGTTTCTGCATATATCAATTCCACTTCTTTCATCCCGCGACTTGATCGCGAGATCCAGTTTAAAATACTAATAATATTAGTATTTTAAGTTGTTTTTTGGACCCCGTGGTCAAGCCACGGGATGACAATGTAATAACCACCCACACGATCAAAGATCACTCACAATGACGTAAATCTAAACTACGATACTTTCTTTCTTTTATTACCGTAGCTGTTACCGTCAAAGGTTCTTTTACGGCTACTATCAAAAGAATTAAACTTTTTACCGTCACCGCCGGCTCTTTTACCGAATGATCTTTTACGATTATTTTTATCACTTCTAAACTCACTACGTGGCGTAGATTCTCCTTTATTTACTAGACGATCGATTGCACGCCATCTAATAACATCATCAGGAGAAATAAAAGACAACGCATGTCCGGTAGCCCCTGCTCTACCCGTTCTACCTATTCTATGTAAATAATCTTCAGGACACATAGGTAAATCATAATTAATAACATGCTGTGTATGAGGAATATCAAGCCCACGAGCCGCTACATCAGTTGCTACCATTATTCTATGGTTTGACTTACGAAATGATAAAATTACTCTTTCACGTTGATGCTGACTTAAATCACCGTGTATAGCTTCTGCTTTATGATTTTCATATTTCAACATTTTAGCTAGCTGATCGGCAGAGCGTTTAGTTTTCACAAAAATAATTACCGATCCTTCCCTATTACCAAGTTGTTTAGTTAATTCACTAAATTTTTCTTTATCAGAAATATGTAATGATTCCTGTTTTATTTCTGCAGCTGCTTTATTAGTAGCACCTACCGTAATACGTACCGGATTGTTTAGATATTTTTGAGAAAGAGCAATAATATGTTTTGGCATAGTAGCAGAAAACATTAAAACTTGTCTTTTTTCCGGTAAAAATTTATTGATTTCTTCTAACTGTTCTTTCATCCCCATATCAAGCATTCTATCCATTTCGTCAAGTACGGTTATACCTATGCAATCAATTTTTAGACTTCCCCTATTTAAGTGATCGATAATACGCCCCGGCGTACCGATAATCACTTTTGGATTCTTTTTTAATTGCATAAATTGTTTAGGCATCGTTTCACCGCCTATCAAAACTGCACTATTAATTTTATAGGATGTAGTTACTTTATTTAAAGTACTATGTATTTGTATTGCTAGTTCTCTAGTCGGAACAAGAATTAAAGCAGTAGTTTTATTTTTAATAAATGAATCAATTAATGGCAATAAATAAGCGAGAGTTTTTCCTGAACCTGTTTGGCTAGAGGCGAGTATGTCCGACCCCGCTATTGCAACCGGAATCGATTGCTTTTGTATTTCAGTCGGCTCAGTGATATTCATTGTCTCAAGAGCAATAATTAATTCTTCAGATAAATTAAAATTTTTCATTATATAATCCAATATAGTTTTAAATCAAAATATGCACATTATTGATTAGACCTCTTACATAACCCATTTCTAAAGATAATTAAGACATCGACTCTATCCTCTCATCCTCACGCACTTAACTATAGTACGCTTGCGTAGAGTAGAAATCTCTTAATTCCTTTTATAAGATAAATTATGCAAGAGGTCTATCGTATAAAAAATAAGTTATAGTAAATTAAAATAACGACTTATATAATTATCCTGAATCAAAAAATATGCTTAACTAGATTACAAAACACCAACTAAATATATAAAACGATAATGAATAATGAAACTATTTTAGAATCTTATTCAAGCCAGAATAATATTATTAGATTTAGGGCATTTTCACGCCCTTTAGTAAAAATAATTTATTATACTTAAATTATATAGGTTATTATAAGACAAAAATAAAATATTTACTATTTTGATAAAAATAACTAGGCTACCCTAAATTATAAACAATTTTGGATAACTTCTTAATAAATATATTTATTTAATTCTGAGGTTAACAGCATAGGCTTTTCCTTGCTTTTCTTCAAGATCAAAAATTACATCTTGTCCTTCTTCAAGGCTATGTAAACCTGCTGCGTCTACAGCTGATTTGTGTACAAACACATCTTTGCCGCCATTTTCCTGTTCAATAAATCCAAAATTCTTCGTAGAATTATACCACTTAACTTTACCTACTATATTTGTAGCCATAAAAACCTTTATTAGATAGAAATTACTTATTTGAACTTAACACACGCTTATAATAACTAAAACTTAAATTTTACTTTAAGCCTTACTTAAATATAAGAGCCGATAAAAATTCATTATGCAAAACTACCTTACCTTGCAGCATTTGTCAATAAACATGTCAATAACATGCAAAAGAAAGTATTGCTTTCTGAAACTAATCTATCATATTATTACTATTTTGTCACTATTTAAGTTAATTATCTAATAAATTAATGAGTCAACTAACTATTTTATAAGGTGTTTAATAACTTTTTCATATCAGACTAATATATTAACGATAAAAGTACTTGCTTTTTTGTATTTTTTTTATTAACCTGTCACCGTGAATTAAATAGTATACAATATACTGTACACTGATCTTGCCCGCGTGATGGAATGGTAGACATAACAGACTTAAAATCTGTGGAGCGTAAGCTCTTGCCGGTTCAAGTCCGGCCGCGGGTACCATTAACATTAAAACGTACAAGGCTCAACTTTCAGCTATAATCCTAAAGGATTTAATAAAGACCCAATATTATCAAAACTTGGGTTACCTTTGCTAGATAACACTTTTTAATAATTAGTTTATAGAGTATAATTAACATTTTAATAAGTTGTAAATGTTAATATCGTTAATCAATATAACCCAAAACTTACTGTATAGTATAAAAATAAGATTAAATCCTAATGACCCTAAAGTTTATTATGATAAAGGTAGAACTTTAGAAAAGTTAGGAAAGTATAAGGCAGCTCTTAAATGGTTTAATAAGGCTCTTGAATTAGATCCTAGCAACACTGAAGCATACATGGAACATGGCGCGAGGCTGATGTTCTTTAATTTAAATTCAGCACTTCCTAACAAGAATGAACTAGCACTTGAAGCATTTGAGAAAATAATAGAATTAAATCCAAAACATTTTCATGCATATCTTAATAAAGGTATGGTATTAGTTAGGCTAAAAAAATATGACTTGGCTTTAGATGCTTACTCAAAAGCAATAGAGTTAAACCCTACTCATCCTTATGCTTATCATAATAAAGCACAAATTTTAAGGCAACTACAACAATATGATTTAGCATTAGAGTTTTTTGATAAAGCAATAGAATTAGACCCTAATAATCCTACACCTCATATTGATAAAGGTGTTACACTATTTAATTGGAAAAAATATAACTTAGCCCTCAAATCATTTAATAAAGCGTTAGAATTGGACCCTGATAATCCAGATGCAAGTACTAGAAAACAATTACTATTAGATATGCAGAAATAATTTATATACTAAAAAGATCCTTAACGTAAATCATGAGTATTACCAATAGTTACAAACTATCCGACATAGCTAAAACATTAAGATTAACTACTCGTAGGATTCAGCAATTAGTAAAAAACGATATATTACCAAAGCCCATTAATAGCAATTATGATTTAGCGGTATATATTAGAGCTTATGAGAAGTATTTACAATAGTAGAATCTAGGCAAAAACAATTCCGGTAGGAATGGTAAGTACTAGATTAACAAATAAAAAGGATATTTTACAACAACAATCCTTAAAAATACGCAGCTTAAAAAATTAGGACAAGGCAGAGTTTAAGGTTCTCTGTATTATATTCCATGCTATTCAAAACGATTAGCTAATTCTGATCAATTTTGTTGCATAATAAAAGTATAGTTTATTTGTGTTCTAAAGTTTGTTGTAGTTACTAAACAGTCCTACTTACGGGTGCAGAACTTGAGCGTGACGCATCAAGTGAAGTAGTAAAAAGAATCGGCTATAATGCTGTGTTGCGTGGTCACTTAAAACAAACAGAAAAAACCGAACATTTCTATCAAACACCCTGAATCTTTTGCCGTTGCTAGGAAATAATCAACTAGCTTTTCTTGCTACTTCCATAGTACGAATACGATGTTTAATATGAGACCACTCGTTACGTTCTGCAACCTCTAAATCATAATGCGATTGTAGGTTAATCCACATTTGAGCCGAGGTTTGAAAATACTTACCGAGTCGCAATGCCATATCAGCAGTAATTGATCTTCTACCGTGTACTATTGCATGGATACGGCTAGGCGGTACATCAATATCACGAGCTAACCTGTTTTGACTTATATTTAAAGGCTTCATGAATTCTTCTTCTAATACCTCACCAGGCGTTACAAGATCTAGTAATTGGTGCATATAACCTCCTTAATGGTAATCAACAATTTCAACATTATGGGCGTTTCCGTCATGCCAAGTAAAACTATACGCCATTGATCGTTAATACGAATACTATGCTGATCTACTCTATCACCTTTTAATGACTTAAGATTATTACCAGGAGGAGAACATAAATCATTAATATTAATAGCCGAATTTAGTAATTTAAGCTTTCTTTGAGCTTGACGAGAGACTGCACTAAAACATTTTGTAAATTTATTATAAAATAACTTTTCAGTATCAGAACAAGCAAAAGATACAATTCAAGAACTAAATTGTATTTACCTAAATAGTATAAAGCAATACCTTTATTGTTATATGCTTTAGAATAACCAGGATTTAACTTAATGGCTTCATTGCAAACCTCAAGAGCTAATGCATATTTACCTAGTAAATAGAAAAAACCGTATTTTTGAGTAAGATAGATTTATTAAATATATAATTATTACAATTAACAATTATATTTATTGACTTCTTTTAAATTCCCCCTATAAATTACTTCTCTCAAATGATAATTAAACTCTATCATTAATATATAAGCTAATTTTAAAGAGTTAAAATATGAAAAATAAAGAAGAAGAAATTTTAACCTCTGAGTCTTATATTGATGAAGAGGAAGAAAAGAAATTAAAAGCTCAAAATGCAAGGAAAGAGCTTAAGTTAATACTAATAACTCTTGGCATAGTTTTGACTAGTTTTTTAACTTTCTGTTATTTCTTTTTTAATTATGCAGAAGAAAAAGCAGCAGAGTATAAATTACAGCAAGAACAAGAAGCCAAAGCAACTAATAAAACAGAATGATAGTAGCTAAAATACTAAAAGTTAAAATTATTAATACTTCTTTAAGATTAAAAAATTATTTATTATTGCAACCTTATAATTTTTACTTTAATTGTAATCAACTCTTATTAACAAAAATAAGAAATAACTTTTATGGAAGATTTAAGCTCTTGGAAGGAAAAGTTTGAAGTTTGCGTTTACACTAAAAAGCTGATTGATAAACTCGAATATTTAAACACTAAAGTAAAAAATCCTGTTGATATAGAGGAAGTCAAAAAAGGTATCTACTACGCTCATAAATATCATAGTTTGCAAATGCGTCAATCAGGCGATCCTTACTATTCTCATCCGATTGAGGTGGCGATTATGGTAGCAGAATTTGTAACAAATGAAGCTAGTAAACTTTTTACCCATGTTATACTGCAAGCGGCATTGTTACACGATACAATTGAGGATACAGAACTTACTAAAGAAATAATTACCGAAACTTTTGGGATAGAAGTAGCAAAGCACGTAGAAGGGTTAACTAGGGTTAAGCCTTATGGAAAAATTAGTGCAGCAGAAAGCTTAGACTTATTAATAAAGGATATTAACGAAAGTGCATTAATAATTAAATTCTTTGATCGCATGCATAATATGCAAACTATAAGTGCTAAATCACCTGAGAAAATAAAAAAATTGTTGAAGAAACATTACAATCTTTTTTATCACTTGCAGTGTCTTTTGATGTGTGTGAATTAGAACAAGAATTTATAAAATAATGTTTTAAAAGCTATGCAATTGAAAGACCTATTTTTTGATTAAAATCAATTTCTGTTTTATCGAGTTTTTCAAAGTGATTTAATCCAAACATAAACCCTATGCTTATAGGTATCATAATTACTAACATTCCCCAATGTCCGAAAAATTCTGTTAAATAAATAAGCCCAAAAGAAGTAAGAACATACATCATAGCACGGGATAGAGCATATATAAAACTGGTATAAGTAAAGCGTTTAAATACTGGGAAATGTCTATAAAATATAGGCATTGCTGGTGTATCACAAAATCTGAATAAAACTATAAATGATTGAATTAATAATATATCAAAACCGCTTGTACTATAGTTTAATAAATATGGAAATAACAGTATAAAAATTCCAAATATAATTGCTTTTACTCTTAGTATAATTAAAGGATAAATGTAATAACTTAAATATGTTATTATTATGTAGCTAGCAACATGTACTATAGAAACTAAAAAGTTTTGATGGATTATTTGTGCAGGAGTATAGTTAAAAGAATTTTTTAAAATATTTCCACAATGTACGTATATAAAATAAAAACATACAGGACCTGCACACTGAATACAAAATAAAGCTAAGGAAGTTTTTATACTCACTTTCTGGTTCCATAAAGGATTTTCTTCTAATTTGCTTATATCTAAATTAGCTTTTTCAAGTATATTTTTTACTCTTCTTTTTGCATCAGCAAATTCAGGCGTCTCTCTGAGGCGTGTTCTAGCCAATCCTCCAATCATTGCAATACCTGTCTATCCAAAAAGCATATCGCCAATTTGCTCCTGTCGTAGTTGTTAAATATGCTACAAACAATGCTCCCATCCCTCCTAACGAAGTAAAAACAGAAGTTAAAGCTACCCAGCTGCTTTTATCCCTATTTCAGCGTATGTAGGTAAAATTGCCACTATAAAGCAAGATAAAGCCATAATTAAAGCTGTTATAACTACAGCAGTAGATTTACGTCCTAAGTGATCAATATAACCTATAATTATTGCCCCTACAGGTCTACAAATATATGTAGAACAAAAGGCAAAAGCAGAAAGTAAGAAAACAACTTGAGGATCTGAAGTTGGAAAAAATATATCGTTGAGTAATACTGCCATATGAATATATAATAGAAGATCAAAATACTCTAAAAAAGTACCAATAGACAATAATCCTACCGCTTCTTGCTGTTCTCTATTTAACCTTAATTGCTTTTTTTATAGGTCAGCATAATTTCGTTACAAAAAGTTAAATTGTAAAGAAATCTATACTGTTTTATATAGAACGTCAATAGGATTTTTCGCCTTATACGATAAATAGAGAAATGAAGTGCAACTTAACACACTTCACATGTAGTGGAATGTAAGAAGTTAAGATATTTCACAACTTTCTTTAGATATTTGCCCTATATGTTCTACTTCATACTTTTTTTTTCTTGAGGTACTAGACCATGATGAACACAATATCTTTTTATAAACAGCAAATTCTTAAATAACCTTGGTATATATTTGGCACTTGAAGAAATTAAACAATATTTTCAGCTAGAAAAAGTAAGATTATTATCACACATAAAACTCGTTATTTAAAGATGTTTTAAACTGTTCTGACGATAATTTTGGAACAACTGTAATACATAGATTTTTTAAATCAATAAATAGCAACTATCATTAACTATTAAAATCTTCTATTATTTCCTTTAATCCCCTATAAATTCATAAACTCTTTAAATTACTTTCAAATTTTTATTTATATCTTTAATTAAATTTCTATTGCATTCTTAAAACTTTTTATTATGATTTTGTCTATAGCTCATTCTTTAACAAAAAATTAAAATTTATAGAATTTAATAAGAGGATAATATGTATAATTAGAATATTTTTCTAGAATCAATATGCAAAAATTAATAAGATTTTAAAAATTAATTTTTTAATAACTTTCTTGTCATAGATATGAAAATCGATTAGTTGAGTTGAAAGTTAATTTATACAAATCTCATGTTCTATTAGCAGCACAATAAATATGTGATAAATAAACTAATTGAAAGAAAAAAATAAGTAATATACAGTAATGGTTCATTTTTAGATTGAAAAGCAAAAAAATCTATACTATCTTTGGTAGTTATAATTAAATATATTGAAAATATGCTTTTTCAATCACTAAATTTATACTCTATCTTAGTTGCAGGTCTTACAGCTACCGTTATCGTTTTTATGCGTCAGTTATCTTATTACAAACAGCAAATTATTAATAAGGATTTAAAAAATAATACCTGCATATTTTGATAAAAAAATGTTATATAAAATTCTTAATAATAACTGCGACAAATATTCTGCTCTTGAAATGATGAGCAATTAAGCGAATTATTTAGAGATTCTTTAAACTATTTTATTAATGCTTTTATATCAAAATCCGATAAATCAGTTGCAGCAAATAAAGCGTTTAGTATACAAGATGAACATAACAATACTCACAAATTATATGCGTTTTTAGAGAAAAATAAAATATCGGACAAAACACATCAAATGCTTATATATGTCAAAGTACCTTATATAATGACCAAAGACGACGAAGAAAGCTTAAACACTTTCATACACTTGGCTAAGATAATGTAGATTTCCCAAAAATAAAATCAGAACCTCAAGAAAGAAGAATAACTAATTTCAAAACTGTCTATTAGAAAATTATTTTAAAAAGCACCAGTCATTTATATTAAATCACAACTAATAATTAAAAATTGTTGACTTATTTTAAGTATCTTTATATCATAATTTACTTAAATGATATTTAAACTCTATCATTAATTTTTAATAAACTTAAGATATGGTAACACATGGAAAATAAAGAAGAAGAATCAAATATATTACCTGAGTTTATAATTGATGAAGAAGAGGAAAAACGATTAAAAGCTGAAAACTCTAAAAAAGAACTTAAGTTAATATTAATAACGTTTGCAATCATTTTAACTAGTTTTTTAACATTTTGTTATTTCTTTTTTAACTATATAGAAGAAAAAGCAGCAGAATATAAACTACAGCAAGAAGCAGAAGCAAAAAAGTGAGATAAAGCTGAATGATGCAAGCTTATAATATTTCAGCAATTCTCAAATAATCTTGAGGGGTAAGGTTTTCAGCACGATAATTATCATTGATTTTCAACTGAGTTAATACTTCATGTATATTAGGTACAAGATTTTTCAGTGATGACTTGATCATTTTCCGTCGTCCTGCAAAAACAAGTTTTGTTATTCGCTCAACTTTATTTATCAGAGCAATAGACGGCGGATTTTCTAAAGGTATTAGTTTGACTATCGCAGAATATACTTTAGGAGGTGGATAGAAAGCAGTCGGTGCTACGTCAAAGCATTTTTCCACTTTAGCAATTAACTGACATATTACCGATAACCTGCCATATGCTTTAGTTGATGGCATAGCACAAATACGTTCTACTACTTCCTTTTGTAACATGAGAGTCATATTAGTAATTAGTCGTGCTTCTTTCAGCCATCTAATTACTAACTCAGTACCTATATGATACGGTAAATTAGAAATTATAGTTACTTTATAGTCAATTGATTTGGACTCGCCTACATCGTTACTCGTCACTCTCCTATTAGTTATAGGCTTCGCTTCTCGCTTCTTGTATGCAAATCCAACTGAATTGACTATATCATAGCTTAAATCGGTTAAATTTATTTTAAGCGCATCTTGTTTAATAATATTTAGATTAGGATAATATTCTTTAATCTCATTAAGGAGCGGGATGCATCTCTCATCTGTTTCTATAACAGTTAAGGATTCAGGTTTTTTTTGCAATATTGACCTAGTTAACCCTCCGGTGCCTGGTCCTATTTCTAATACTCGGCTATTTTCTGCAAGGTTACTCGCACGTACAATTTTATCACATAGGCTACTGTCAAAAATAAAATTTTGTCCGTGCTTTTTAAGAGGATTAATTTGATGAGATGCTGCATGTTTTGCAATTGAAGGGAGCATGGAGTAATGTTGTTCTAGCTAAAAAAGTTGCATGAATCAATTTTCATCGTCATTGCGAGTGACTGAAAGGAGCGTGACAATCTCATGAAATAGTATAAAATCCTGAGATTGCCGCGTCGAGGCTTTGCCTCTCCTCGCAATGACGAAAAACAGGTATCTCAAGATGACAACATTATTTTTATAGCTGCCTTTTTACGCATATTTTCAAACATTTTTTGTGCTTTTTGCGAAATCTTTTTATTGGTTAGGAAGTTTACTACATAATTATTTTCATCTTCATTAACATTTAAGATTTTTTTGCTGCACACTAATATTATTTCAAATTTGTTATTTACTTCAAAAACATTGCTTGCTTTATCAGGAGTTAAGTCCTTTACAATAGTTTGTTTTATGCCTTCTATCTTGTTAAGCTTATCGGTAATAATTTGCATAGTAGCAAAATTATCATAAAGCGATTTTTTAACATCCGCACATTTTTTTAGTCGATTTTTCAAATTATTCATCTGCGTAAACGCTTTATTGCCACTATCTTTAGATATAAATACTTGCATTGAAATTTCTACGTCTTTTTGATCGCTAGATAAAATTGCGACATCTATTTCTTTATTACTTACTTGTACCGATCTTGATAGACTTGATAAAATATTCATTTTAATCAACTCGGATTTAATTTGGGAAATAAAACTATCAGGATTAACCGATCTGCTTTTTAGATACTGAAGAAGAGAACCGTGAGGCATTTTATTACGATCTTCAATAGATTTAATAGCGTTATCTATCTCTTCTTGCGGAATTTCTCTATCTCCGGCATATTGAAAAAGCAAAGATTCGTCAATTAAGCTCTTGATTGCTAAGTCACTTAGCTGCTTATCTTGAGCAGGCGTTAGACTTTCAACATTATTTAGTGCCATAATCATTTTTTTTCTAGCACGGAACTCATTAAAAGTAATAGGTTCATCATTTACGGATGCTACTATATTCGGTAATGATGCTTGTGCTACATTAAAAGTAAAAAAAACGGTAATGATTAATAATAATTTTCTCATGTGATACTCTGAATAAGTGACCAGTAAGTAGACGAAGTTTTATTTGGAAAAGAGCAAGGAGTCTATAAGTCAAGGAGCGGAGCGTACATTTAGTACGTGAGCACCACAAAACTTATAAGACGACGTAGCCAATTTTTCAAATAAAACGAGTATACTCACATGTTTAAAACTTTTAAACCGATAGAAATAGTCGGCGAAGAGGTAGTCTTTTTGATTCCTCTACTTCCATCGGCTAGATAATCGGAATAAATCTTTGCAGTAATTCTAACACAATCTTTCGCATATGTCACCCTAATAGTTCGAGTAAGCAAATTTGGAGATCGTCTAGAGAGATCAATACGTGCACCAAAGCCTATAGTCCAATTTTCCGCTAGCTGATAATTTATGTCCCCATAAAATTGTCGCACTCTATTATTTGAAACCTTTATACTTTCTACGGAATAATATTTTTTAAGATTGGTAAGCTGAATAAAACTACCTAGAAAGTTAATCTTATCATAGTTAAAATTTCCTCCCACTTCATCTCTAATAGGTCTGAAATATCTATCTTTCCGAAAGCTATAAAACACTTCTAAATTATCAGAAAGATTACCTAGAACCTGCCCTACATTCTCCGTATTATCAGCAGGCAAATCTATACTATATCTTGTATTACGCGACTGTCCTAAAAATAATTTTAAATAATTTTCTTCTTTAGCAATACTAGTATTTAAGCCGTAACTTAATCTATTACCGAAATCATGGCAATCAATACCGCTATAACGGTTGGATAAAAAGATATTTTTTTCGGATAATTCATATTTAGCAGGATCAATTATAACAAAATTTTTATCTTTCTTAGATAGTTTACGTCCCATAGTAAAAGAAACTACCGGCTCAATAAGTAAATTTATCGTTTTTGTTATATTACCTACTAACAAATAACGCCATAAAGTTTGCAATTCCGGTATATTCCTTTGAAATGATTTACTTTCTCTCGGCTTATCTAAATAAGCCCGTCTAGCAAGATAAAAATCGCCTCTATCTTTTGCTACAAAATCAAAAATTTGCCCTGAAGACGTCAGCACATTATGCATCAAGGATAATTGTAAAGAGGTTCTAGCAAGTTGTTTTCCTATTCTTTCTTTGTACATTAACGTATTATTTTCAACAACGATATGGCTATTGTCATTATCATTCAAATTTATCACGTTTTTTGTATTGATTTTCGGTAATACTAGAGGATCGGTATATTTACTATCATTACTACCTAAGCCTTGAAAACTTAATCCTTCCGCCGAAAAATAATCAGTCTCATGAATTTTATTTAAGAATATTTTAGAAGTTAAATATGAAGCGTAGTTATTATAATAATTTTTTAAATAAGCTTTATCCGATGTACGTTCCACCCTGAAACCGTAATCATAAACTTTATCGGTACTAATAAAATTACCGCTTGCTATATAATGATAAGAAGAAACTTTTTTATTTTTCACTACACTTCCGTCTTTTGTTAGAAAATACGGTAATTTACCGTAACTACCTTGAAAATTCATATTATCGGTATCATTCGGGCGATAGCGTGCTTCTAGCTCATAAATTTGATATTTACTAAAAATCCTTGGAGTGAGAGTAAAATCCATATTAGGTTTTGCACGTAGATATAGAGGGATACCAAACCCTTTATTTTTGACGTCAGGCACTAATAATCCGGAAGTTGCAGGTGCTGTAGGAGTCGGATGGAAAAAATACGGTAAGTACAAAATCGGTACGCCATATACTTCAAAAAATACGTTTTTATAAACTACTCTATGTTCTTCGGAATGAATATAAGTATCCTTAGCAGCAATTTGCCAAATAGGGTCTCTATTACAAGTAACATCGCAAGGGGTAAATTCGGCATGGTGCAGCTTAAGATTATTTTCATCTATTCTTTCGGCAAGTTTAGCAATTAAAAGATTATTATCACCGGAAAGCAAAATGAATTCCGATATGATACCTTTCTTAAATTCATCTTTTAAAACCGCTTTGTCTCCCTCTATTATCCGGTTTTGTTTATCCTTAATTCGGATATTACCTTCTGCCCATAAAATATCGTTTTCTATATCATAAAGTAAATTATCTGCCGTTAATAAATACTCATCCGTGATAATTCTTATATTACCTTTAGCATATATCAAATCCTGACTTTCATTATACTCTACGAAGTCGGCTATCATATTGCTTATTTTAATATTTTGACCATTCTTAGAAAGATCGGCAAAACTTACCAAAGAAAATATTATGATAATAAGCAAGCATATTATTCGCAGTAGCATTTATATTAATAAATATATTTTAACAGTAAAAAATAATAGCAAGCTATTAGCAATATATCAAATAATAAAAAATTTTGCTTGCTCTTTTGCAGTGCAAGGTTATTCTATGGAGATGATAACCGTCATTGCGAGTGGACATTGTTGCGTGGATCGATTCCACTACTGTCATACCGTGGTCAAGCCACGGGATGACATCGGAACATTTTTCAAGAACCATGCAACAAAGCCACTCTCAGCTCAAAAAACCAAGTACTAATAAAATGCTAGACAATTTCATTGCAAATCAAGCAACTAAAGAGTTTTCAGTTAGTGACATTTCTAATAAAATTAAAGAATTATTAGAAAATAATTTTAGCTATATTAAGGTAAAAGGAGAAATTTCAGGTTTAAAAATAGCAAGCTCAGGTCATGCTTATTTTAACTTAAAAGAAAATACCGCTATTTTAGCCTGTACTTGCTGGCGTCCTATTCTTGCTAAAATCAAATTTCCTTTAAATGACGGTATGGAAGTGGTGATTAGCGGCAAGCTTTCAAGCTATGCAGGTAATTCACGCTATCAATTATCGGTAGATAATTTGCAACCTGCAGGACTTGGTGCTATGTTGCAAATTCTAAATGAACGCAAAGCTCGTTTAGAAAAAGAGGGACTATTTAATAAGAAACGTATTCCTATACCTTTTTTACCTGATAAAATAGGCGTTATCACTTCAATAACCGGTGCTGTTATTAAAGATATTATTCATCGCATTCGCGAACGTTTCCCGACTCGGATAATAATATGGCCGGTTAGCGTACAAGGCGAAAATTCCGGCAATGAAATTGCTGAAGCAATTGAAGGATTTAACAATTTAGAAGAGATAAATAAACCAAGTGTTATAATTGTTGCTAGAGGTGGCGGTTCTATAGAAGATCTTTGGTCATTTAACGATGAGATCTTAGTACGTGCCGCTTATAACTCAAAAATTCCTATTATTTCCGCAGTAGGCCATGAAGTGGATTATACTTTAATAGATTTAGCAGCCGATAAAAGAGCTCCGACGCCAACTGCTGCCGCAGAATTTGCCGTACCGGTACGATCTATTTTAAATAATACTCTACAATCTTATGAAAAAATATTATTGAATAATACTAGCCGGTTAATTAAATATCACGAACAAAATATAGTAAATTACGATAAAATACACAGATATCTCTCTCACTATATAAATAATAAGCAACAATTACTAGACGAAACCGTTTTTAATTTACTAGATGCTTTACCGTGCTTTATTGAACTACAAGAAACAAAGCTTAAATCTTTTTCTAAAGAAAGAGTTAATCCTGCTAAAATACTCAATTACAAAACATTAGAATTAACACATCAAACAGCTTATCTATCAAAATCGGCAAATAATACTTTGAAAAATTTTGAGTATAAATTAGAATTAAATAGCACGTTACTTGCAAGCCTTGATTATCATAACGTATTAAAACGAGGTTTTGCTATAGTTAAAGGAGAAACGGGTAATTTTTTATCTTCTAAAATTACTGCTGCAAATGAAAAAATTTTTAATATTAAATTTTCTGACGGCGAAATTAAAGTAGTTCGTAATTAAAAATGTCATCCTGTGGCTTGACCACAGGATCTTGTATCACAGGCTGTATCCTGAGATCCCGCAATCAAGTTGCGGGATGACATTAAAAATTACTAGATTCCTGCTTTCGCAGGAATGACAAAACATAATTCTAAAAAAATACAAACCATGAAAATTTTAAAGCTTTTTATTTTTATACTTCTCATTTCTAAAAATTTTTATGCTTTGAGCATAGGTACGAACGAACAACAAGCAATTTTAGAATGCAAAGGGACAGCCGATAAAAAAACTTTGATAAATGCATGGTATGTAAATGAGCCTTACCAATACTTAATTGCTACTTCAAACGGTCGCACTACCGTTTCCGGTATGGATATAGAATTAATTAACGCTATTACCGCAAAAATAGGTATCAATATTGAGTATAATCAAGATAGTTGGTATCAAGATCAATTAGATATTCAAAGTGGCAATGCCGATATGGCTGCAGGAGCTACTTATACTGCTGAGAGAAGTAACTACGCTCATTTTTCAAAACCTTATCGCTTAGAAGAACTATCATTATTTATTATTGAACCACTTGCCAAAAAGTTAAATTTTCAAAATGTTAATGAACTAACAGCACAAATACGCTTATTGAATCTTCATTTAGGAATAGTAAAAGGTACCGTATACGGAGACCCTAAATTTACGGATTTTTTATATAATGAGAAAAATCGGGATATAATTGAAATATATCAAAATGATATAGAATTAGTAAACGGAATAATAAAGAAAGAAATTGACGGTTTTATTAGTAGTAGAATAGTAGGTTCCGTTAATATACTCGGAAGAGCGATAGACAGGAACATATTAGAAGTTCCTTTAAATATTAAAACTCCTATACATTTGATGTTTAGCAAAAAAACCGTATCTTTAAATATAATTGAGCAATTTAATTTTGCGATAGATGATTTTCTTACAAGTAACGAATATAAAAAAATTATTAAGACATACATATACCATATTCTATTACCTAAATCTATAGATTCTCGTTGGTGTCATATTATAGGATTACTTGGCTGCCTTGCTTTTGCTTTTTCAGGAATTATTTTAAGTAGAAGAAAAAATAGTACTTTATTCGGTACATTTTTATTTGCAGTATTACCGTCTATTAGTAGCTGTATAATACTCGACTTAATAGTAAATCATGATACCGGACATTTAAACTTCTATTTTACTCCTTCTTATTTCTATTATATATTTGTAGTAGTTTTACTTAGTTTTACAATTATTAAATTATTCAGCTATTATAATAAACAGATTGCTGAAGATAATTATTTAGAACAATCACTAAATAATATAGTAGCAATTTGCGATTCATTTGGACAAGCAACTTTTATCATTATAGGAGTTGCAATGGTTATTATTCACAAAATCGAGCCTCTAAGTTTTTGGGGACCGTTTTTTGCTTTTATTACAGCTAATTGCGGTGCGATATTACGAGATTTTATTATGAAAGAACATTCAATTAAGAGAATACCAAGAGGAGTGAGTATTGAAATAAGTATATTATGGGGTATAGCCTTTAGCGTATTATTAGATATGTACGGCAGTAATCCAAATTACAATACCATAAAATATTCAATGATTATAGTAATTTCCGGAGCATTCATTACTAATCTTTTAGCTTATCATTTTGGTTTTCTTGAGTGGCGATTCCGTAATGAAAACACAAGCTTAGAAAAACAAACATGAAGATAGTTACTTGGAATATTAATTCCATAAAAACAAGACTTAATTTATTGCGTAATTTTTTATCTAAAGAAAATCCGGATATTTTATTATTGCAAGAAATAAAATGCGAAACCGAGAAATTTCCTTTTGATGAATTATCCGATTTACCTTATAATTTTTATGTTCACGGACAAAAATCATATAACGGCGTTGCTATAATTTCAAAATTTCCTGCCAATGAACTAATTAAGGATTTTCCGAATAATTACTACAGTGATCAAGCAAGATTCTTAGAAATAAAATTATCATTACCTATAGGATTCTGTAATATAATCTCGCTCTATGCTCCTAACGGTTCATTTGTCGGTAGCGATAAATTTGTAGCAAAGCTAGCATTTTATGATAATTTTATTAATTATCTATCAACTAAAAAATCTTTTGACGAAAAAACTATCATTGGCGGTGATTTCAATATTGCACCGTTCGATATAGACGTATATTCACCTAAGCTACTTGCTGAAACTACTTGTTTTACTGAGATTGAACAAAAAAAATTACGTACTATTCTAAATTCCGGGTTTGAGGATTTATATAGATTGATGCATCCGAGTAAACAAGAATTTTCATGGTGGGATTATAGAGCCGGGTGTTTTGAACAAAATAAAGGTATGAGGATTGATATGATCCTTGGTTGTAATAATACTATTGACTATTTAGAAAATTGCTATATGGATTATAATTTAAGGACTCAAGAAAAACCTTCAGATCATATACCGGTAATTGCGAGTTTTAAAAAATAGTCAGTGAATGTCATTGCCTGCGTGGATACCAGACCGTCATTGCGAGGAAAAACTGCAAGTTTTGACGAAGCAATCTCATGCTAAAGTCCTGAGATTGCCACGCTCCTTTTAGTCGCTCGCAATGACAATTTGCTATCCATGCAACAATACCTACGAAAATGACATAAATCACTTTTTAAGAAATAAATATATGTCTCCAAAATTCATGAAATTTTACGAAAAATATATGACGATTGTCGGTACAATCGGCAATTTTATGTTTTATATACAGGCTCATAAGATTTTCACCTGCAAATCTTCAGCTTCCGTTTCTATGCCCGCCTTTACTATAAGTGCTATTGCTCTTTGTAGTTGGCTTATATACGGCATATTAATAAAAAATACACCTATTATAATAGCAAATATAGTAGGTTTTATCGGGGCATTATTAGTTTTCTTAACCATAATAATATATTAATAATGACTAAGAAAATCATTACTTTAGTTGGTCGTCCGAATGTAGGCAAATCAACGCTTTTCAATAGATTAAGCATACATAAAAAAGCTATCGTTCACGATTTGCCGGGAGTCACTAGGGATAGAAAATATACAAAAGGCAAAATTGGCTCTTTTGAATTTTTGTTAATTGATACCCCAGGACTTGAAGAGAATCCTGATAGTATGGGAGCGAGGTTAATGGAACAGACTACTAAAGCAATTTTAGAAGCAGATTTAATTTGCTTTATGGTTGACGGTAGAAGCAGAATATTGCCCGATGATAAGCTACTTGGTAGCTTTGTTAGAAAATATAATAAACCTGCTATATTGGTAGTTAATAAATGCGAGAAAGCTTTTGATTTTGATAAAGAGTACTACAAATTAGGGTTTGATAGTATGGTGGCTATCTCTGCCGAGCATGGCACAGGCTTAATTAATTTATATGACGAGATTATTGCCAAGTTACCAGAATCAATCGAGACAAATATAGCCGATCCAATTAAAGGAGATTGTTTGCAGATAGTAGTTAGCGGCAGACCCAATGCCGGAAAATCTACTTTTATAAACGCTCTTATTAATGATGAAAGATTATTAACCGGTCCTGAAGCCGGCATTACTCGTGAATCAATTGAAATTGATTGGCAATACAAAAATAATCATATTAAATTAATCGATACGGCAGGACTGCGCAAAAAATCTACTATTACAGAATCTTTAGAAAAATTATCGGCATCAGATGCTATTAACAGTATTAAATTTGCTAATACCGTAATCTTAATGATTGATGCTTTAGTCCCTTTAAAACAGCAAGATTTAAATATTGCAAGCCATGTGGTAAATGAGGGAAGAAGTATAGTTATAGTAGTGAATAAATGGGATTTAGTTAAAGAATCCGAAAAAGAAGCATTTCAGGAAGAATTTTATTATCAGATAAATACTCATCTGCCTCAGGTTAAAGGGGTACCAGTTCTATTCATTTCAGCAATAAATAAACAAAATATAGAGCAGGTTTTAGATGCTTGTCTTAAAATCTATAAAATTTGGAATAAAAAAATAACTACCAGCAAATTAAATGAATGGCTTAATTTTACTATGGAAGCACATCCACTACCTCTACAAAAAGGCGGTAAAAGAGTGCGTGTAAAATATATGACTCAAACAAAAACCCGCCCACCTACTTTCAAATTATTCTCTAATAACCCGGAAAAAATTACCGATAGCTATACTCGTTATCTAGTAAACAATATGCGTGAGGCTTTTGACATGCCGGGCATTCCTATTAGATTCACTTACGTAAAAACTAAAAATCCTTATGTGTAGTTTAAAATTAATTAATTTACAAAATTTAAATTTACGTATATACTCGTTTATACAATAATCAAGTATATTATTATGCAAAGTCAAATTAAAAAATGGGGAAATAGTTTAGGTATTAGAATACCTAAATATTTAGCTGGAAAATGACATGTTAGTGAAGGCACATTAGTTAATTTAAAATTAACTAATAACGGTTTAATTATTAGCACAGAAGAATCTGAATTAGATATATTACTAAATAATATTACTGACTCTAATCGTCATCATGAATTATTAAGTAATGATAAGACGAAAGGTAATGAAACATGGTAAATTATATACCTGAAAAAGGTAATATAGTTTGGCTTGATTTTGAACCGCAAAAAGGTAAAGAAATTCAAAAGACACGCCCTGCGGTTGTACTTAGCTCTTACAAATATAATCTTAAAAGCGGTCTTGCTTTATTTGCTCCTATTACTAGTCAAATAAAAAATTATCCTTTTGAAGTAATAATAGATTTTCAGCAAATACAGGGGGCGGTATTATGTGATCAAGTTAGATCAATGGATTTCAAAGTACGTAAAGCAAATAAAATTCTAACATTAAATAAAATACTTATAAATGAAATAATATATAAATTAAAATTACTTCTATAGTTAATATAAACTTTTTCCTTTAGTATTACTATTTTGTAATATAATACTTATTAAGAAAGCAATAGTATCGAGAAACTGCTAGAAAACTTGTTAGTTGATTATCAAGCCGCCTTATTGTTCCAAACACTATTAGATTGACTCGTAATTAGTACACTTTAACCAAACTGTAAATTAGATAAGTTCTCTATTCCAACTACACTTTTTTCTGTTTTTTTATATGTATTATTCCCGGCATTATACTTCATCCTTGTAATTTCATAATGATACTTTGAATTTACAATATAATTTTAATCAAATAATAGCAAGATTTTTCTATGCTCCTCTACCGGATTTTCCTATCTCTCTTTGTCTTTCTTCTAATACCTTATTTGTATGCGGTCCTGCCGCTTCTTTATCTTTACTAAATTTACTATAGTTTCTGCTACTACTCCTAGAACTTTCGGGTCTGATAATAATTTTAACGCCGGCACTATAATTTTACCGTATTCATGTTTGCTAAATTTATCGGCAATCTTAATTAATTCAGGTGCATGTTTCCGGCTATCTTTACTAATTTTTCATCGTCTAATTTTAATTTTTGCCCCTTAGGTTGTTTTATTTAAAAACTCATCTACAACCGGTCCTAAACTACTTGCATGTTTTGTTAATAGTTCAGGAAGGTCTTTTTCAATTATTTTGCTTATTTCCGGATTATGATTTTTAATTTGTATTAAAGTACTAATCAATTCCTTTACCTCTTTTATCTTTTCTTCTTTTGATTTCTCTTCCTTTGGAAGTGACTTAATTAACTGAAATTTTTGTATTACATCGGCAACTTTATCGCTATCGGCAAGAGCGAGGCTTGCAAATTTAGTAATTGACGGCAGAGCATCTTTTAAAAAAGGCGTAGATGCATCTAGTGCCTTATGTATAAACTTCGGATCTTTCCCTTTTGACTCTATTCTTTCCGTTACTTTAGGATGTTTTAAAACATCTAATATACCCTGTTTATTACCATCTAAATATCGCGGTAATTCTTTTTCTAAAACAGGAGATAAATTATCAATAATTTTTTTTTGCATTTTCAACTAACTCTGTTATTTGAGGCTTTTTTCCTTTTAATAACTCTTTTTTAGTTTCAGTATCTAACCCTTCCATATTTAGGTTAATTTTAGTCCAACACTGATTTTCTTTAAGCTGACTATAAGCTTTTATAGCTGAAGGAGTACTTTCAATTAATTTTTCGCTAGAATTTGCAAGTAGTGTTACTGTATTTGCAATTAATTCAGGTTTAGCGATCTTTTGTGCTTTATTATTTATTATATTTTCCGTAATCTGAACTAACCCCTTTTGATTATCAGGATTTTTTAAAAATTGTACTAAATCATGATTAAGAAGGGGGTTTACTTTATCTGAAGTAATAATGTCATGTATATTTTTTAATATAGCACCTTGAGATGACTCGTTTTTTTGTTTAATATTCTTATATATTTCTTGTACTTTTGGGTTTAAATCGCTTTCTAGTGCTTTAGATATTAAATCTACTCCTAGTGTAGATAATTCTCTGATAAATTTAGGAGTTATTTTGTCTAATACATTTATTTTTTCTGTTTCGGAAGTTTGAAAGTTTTTTGTTATTTTGCTAAGCCTCTTACTTAAAATAGGCGTGAGAAGATATGGGATAACTTTAGATTGTAAAAGTGTTTCTTTTGAGCTATTGGATATAGTTTCGGAATGTAAAACAGAAGCACATTTTTTTATAAGCGATTCTGCATCTGCTATTATCTTGCAACCGGCTTCAATAGAACCTACATTAGTGGTAGCACTTCTCACTTTTCTGAGGTTATTAAGCTCCAGTGCAAGATCAGGTAAAACTTGAGAAGCCTTCCATGTAAATTGCAATGCACTAGGAGCATTCCCGACTGCTTGGATAACACTTTGTATTATACCTAAATTATCTTTATTAAGATCTAGATATCGTTTATTTAACTCATCATATTTTTTATTACCTGTTTCAGCCCCAAGAGCTAAATATCCAACTTGAACCCACGAAAGGTTTTTATATTCTTCATCAAGCTGTTGCCTTATATTATGGATTCCTGCTCTTGGCTTTTAGACATTTAAATATCTTTATATAATTTAATATTATTTTACTATAATTATTTAAAGGTTTATAAAATTTTAGTTTTTGTTAATTTTTAAAGTCATGGTTATCTTGCAATAGAATTTTTTACTATAATTCTTCCCTTTCATTCAAAAAGTCTCTAGGTTTTGTAGACATTTAATTAATGATTATAATTATGACTCTTTTTTGCTGCAAATTATAAGATTTTTTTGAAATAGGAGTAGCTATTCCGGCAAAAATCTTATTAATTTTCGCTTCAAAATATCTCATAATTATAATCATTAATTAAATGTCTACAAAACCTAGATCTATACTAACCTCTCCACATAATGAAACAATATTATCCATTATCTTTGGGTCTATATTTGAATTGTTGCACGCTGTATTTTTCTTAAGCCAGTTAGGGTCATGGAATAGGAAGGCTTTGGCCATAGCTCGATGATTTTTGGTAGAGGCTCTATTTTTCTAATACCAGTCCGATACCCAGGCATTAAAGCTTTAACCGGCATCCACCCTACATCACCGATAAAATATATTTCCGAGTAATGCCAAATCAATTTAACCTTATTATTTGTATTCACAAAGATTTTATAATATTCACATTGTACATCATTAAGAAATTCCGTTGCTATAAGGATATATCGGGATGCGTTTCTATACTTACTAAAGCTATATTTTCTAAGTTTTCGGGGCATTGAACAATTCTATCTGAAGCCGTTAATTTCTTAAACTCTTCCTCTCCTATTTTTTCTTTTAGGCTACTTTTGTATTCTTGCTCTTTATCTGAAGGAAATACTAATTTATCATTTTTACAATCAACCAAAAAAGGAGTTTCAATAACATATTTAATAAATAAATCTTTTAGTTTCACAATAATAAATTTCTTAATATATAAGGCTATACTATTAATAATTTTTATATGTCAGATAATATCCTCTAGGCTATCTAGGTAATGCTTTACCAGTCGTAACAACTTCGCTTCAGGGCTTAGATTTTTCACTGCCCATTTTTTAATCCAAGGTTCGGCGAGCTGCCACATATTAACATTACCGTCTAACTGTCTGCCTATCCCTTCCACCATTATCAAAGTCTTTTGTAATAGCAACAACTCCGGTTGTACTTCCATGCCGAAATCTTCCGTGATTTTAAATAAATGTGCAAGCAGCTTACCTATGGAAATATTTTTCGTGGGCATACCTACTATAGGCTCAGTGACTGCTCTACAACTTTGAGCGAATAAACCTAAATCGGTATTTGATGGGATGTAGCCGGCTCTTAAATGTACTTTAGCAACTAATTTATAATCACGTTTTAAAAAGCCGAATAGACTTTCAGCAACGGCTAAACGATCTTTTTCTTTAAGTCTGCCCATAATACCGAAATCGAGTAGAATTATCTTACCTTGCTTGTTTACTAAAATATTTCCTGCATGTAAATCAGCATGAAAAAATCCGTCTCTATAGGCTTGATTGAAAAACATTACGGCAAAATCCTGAGATATTTTTGCAGGTTCTAATCCCATTTCCTTTAGTAGCAAAGTATCATATATAGAAGTTCCGTCTAACCACTCGGTGGTTAGTATATTTTCTGATGTTAAATCCCAATATATTTTAGGGATTATTACATTAATATCATTACGCATATTGTCCATAAGCTCGGAGCTAGCT
Source organism: Candidatus Rickettsia colombianensi (assembly GCF_003664375.1). NCBI lineage: Bacteria > Pseudomonadati > Pseudomonadota > Alphaproteobacteria > Rickettsiales > Rickettsiaceae > Rickettsia > Candidatus Rickettsia colombianensi. Next base: position 86,138 of record NZ_RAQN01000009.1, on the reverse strand, counting down.
GCCGCCTCTAAACGTAAATCAAGCTCAAATTTCATAGTTTCATGAAATTTATCAACTACTTTAGTCGGTTTTAGCCTTTTTGCTTTAGAAAATTTTAAGATAATTTTTGCAAGAAAATATAACAGCTTAATATCTCTATTATATCTTTTATGAATATCAGGACGCAAAATTTTTACCGCAACATATTCACCGGTTATAAGTTGTGCTTTATGTACTTGCGAGATTGAAGCAGCGGCGATTGGGGTGTTGTCGAAGTGTGAGAAAGGGAGGGCGTCATGGCTACTCTCTCTTATGTCATTCCCGCGTAGGCGGGAATCCAGTATTGTTTTTTCTGGATCCCCGTTTTCACAGGGATGACATAATGGAGTGCGAGAATGACATAAAAACTCCTTCGTTATCAACTTTCTAGCCACCCCACCATCAAACGGAGGTAGCTTATCTTGCAATAACCTTAAATAATCTGCTATTTCTGCTCCTACTAAATCGGCTCTTGTCGAAAGAGTTTGTCCGAATTTTATATAAATAGGTCCAAGATCGCTTAAACAATCTATTAAGCGTTTGCCGTAATTTTCCCGTGATTTTTTTATTAACGAGACCGGAGCAAACAATAAGGCTAATATATAACCGATAAACCTGAAATATTTAGGGCTTCTTGAATCAATTAAGATTTGCTTTTTACTGATGATACGAAAAATACGTATTAAATTAAAAAAATTACTTATCATATTTTATATGCACTGTGAATAGCAACTATTCCGCCGCTCAAATTTTTATAACCGACTTCCTCAAAACCGGCTTCTTTAATCATTATTCTAAACTCGTCTTGTGAGGGGAATAAATATATACTTTCGACCAAATATTCATACGCCTCTTTATTACCCGCTATCATTTGACCAATACTCGGTATAATATTAAATGAGTAGAATTTATAGAAATCTTTTATGTACCCTTCCTTTACTTTTGAAAACTCAAGACATATAAACTTACCCATCGGTTTTAGAATTCTATAAGCTTCTTTTAAAGCTTTATTAATGTCAGGTACGTTTCTAATGCCGAATGCTATAGTATAATAATCGAAACTATTATCCGGAAACGGCAGTTCTTCAGCACTTGCTACAGTAAATTTAAGGTTCTGAAATAAATTAAGATCAATTGCTTTTTTCTTAGCTTGCTTTAACATTTCTTCATTAATATCGCTTAAAGTTAAAGCGATATTATTACCTCTATCTCTTGCTTTTTTAGCAAGCTTTAAAGCAATATCACCGCTACCGCTAGCGACGTCTAATATATGAGAGTTAAGATTTGGGATTTGCCTAATAAATTCATCTTTCCATAAACGATGTAATCCAAAACTCATTAAGTCATTCATTAAATCATACTTATCAGCGACGTTAGAAAAAATGTTATTTACTAAACCTTGTTTTTTAGTGTAGTCTACTTTTTTAAAGCCAAAATTTGTTTGGTTCATAGTTTTTTATTATAAATATTAGTATCAAATGCCGGAACTTCCTGAAGTAGAAACTCTTAAAAACTCCCTAAAAGATAAGCTAATCGGGCTTATTATAGAAAATGTAGAGTTAAAAAGAGATAAATTACGTTATAAGCTATCCTCGCTTTTAGCTACAGAAATCTCAAATACTAATATACTGGATGTTAGGCGTCGTGCAAAATATTTAATTATAGATTTTAATAATGATTATTCTTTAATAGTTCATCTAGGCATGAGCGGCAGATTTACTCTGCAATCTGCTAATTATAAAACTCAAAAACACGATCATGTGATTTTTGATTTAAATAACTGTGAAAAGCTAATTTTTAATGATACTAGACGATTCGGAATGGTTTATAGCTTTAAAACTAATTTCTTGGAAAAAGAATTTTTTAATGATTTAGGAATAGAACCGCTTTCTGATTCATTGACGCTAGAATATTTAAAAAACAAGCTAAAGATTAGAAAAATACCGATAAAAAACTTGATTATGGATAATAAAATTATAGTTGGAGTCGGTAATATTTATACTTCTGAAAGTCTTCATTTAGCTAGAATTCATCCGGATAAATTAAGTAACGATTTAAATGACGATGAAATAGAAAGTTTAATTAAATCGATTAGAGAAGTATTAACTAAAGCTATAACTGCCGGCGGTACTACTCTTAAAGATTTTGTAAACGGCGATAACAAACCTGGCTATTTTACCCAGCAACTTACGGTTTACGGTAGAGAGGGACAAAATTGTTTAAGCTGCTCTAGCACTATTATCAAGACAAAACATTCAGGCAGGAGTACTTTTTATTGTAAAACTTGTCAATATAGTTAATTCACTTGACATATTTTTTAAAACTATTTATAAACCTCTCTATTACTTATTCAATTAATAGTTGTAAAGTAGACTCCTTGCATAACCTATCTTATAAAGAGGAATTTGAAGGAGACACGAAACGCAGCACCGCAGCGTACAAAAAGGTACGAGAGGATGCGAGTATCGGATCGACGTACAAATTACCTTTAGAAAGAGGTTATGCAAGAGGTCTAATAAAGCCGGTGATTATGGCAGGAGGCAACGGTAAAAGACTATAGCCTTTGTCATCTAAGGATAAACCGAAACAATTTAAAAAAATATTGAGTGATCTAACTTTACTTCAGCAAACATTAAACCGAAATAAATTTTTAGGGCAACCTACTGTTATTATTTCCAAAAAATATGAATCAATCAATAAAAAACAAGCAGCAGAAATAGAATTAATTACCGAGCCTTTACAAAAAAATACTGCCGTTTGTGCCATTATTACGGGATTATCGGCTAAAGCACAAGGATTTGATATTGTAGTGTTACTACCTTCAGACCATCATATAGCGGATAATATAAATTACCTTAATACTATAAATAAGGCTTTACATTATGTTAATGAATTCGGTATTTGCACTATAGGTATTCCTATAAATGTTATAAGTGCCGAGGCTATATAAACACAGGATTATCAATTGCAGAAAATGTTTATCTAGTTGATCATTTCATTGAAAAACCTATATTAGAGCAAGCAAAAAAACATTTTCAAAGTTTCAAAGTAATGAATATTTTTGGAATTCAGGAATTTTTGTATACGATATTAACTTCTTCTTAAACTTAGCAATGAACCTTCAACCTGATTTATTTTATATTGCAGAAAAAGCATTTAATACTGCTGTAAAAAATGAGAATAGTTTGGCAATAGATGATGAGGCTTATAATGAAATCGAAGCAATTTCTATAGACAATGCCATAATGGAATATATTTCGGGAATGGTCATGATAAAAGCTGATTTTGCTTGGAACGATCTTGTCTTGGTACTTGGCATTCCTTATTACAGGTAAAACACCGGAATATAAACGATAATTATTGCGAGGGAAACGTAGTAACAAGTAATACCACAAACTCTTTCATTAGTTCTAATAATAAATTAACCACCGTAGTAGGTCTTGACAATGTCATAATTATCGATACTATGAACGGTCTTTTGGTTGCCGATAAATCAAAAATGAATGATCTAGAGAAAGCTAAAATCCTATTTACCGCTCTTTTTAACGGAAAATCTGATTCATCACTGAATTATGAAATATATGAAAAAGCTTTTCTAAAGAATATTTTATCTTCTGAAGAAATAAAATTAGAAATTATGAAAGGAAATAACGAAGCTTGTTATATTCTTGCTAAAACTTACGAAATAATATTGTAATCCCCAAGATGAATATAACTCTATGTTATTAACATTGATTGGAAGTAAATTAGGAAATACAGAATGTACACAGCTTGTTTATTCATATCCTACAAAATATACAAGCTTTAAATCTACTGTTAACAATTTTATTCAAAACTATATAGGACAGCTTAATATCACTTTTGATGATGCTATATTATCAGCTGCTTACTCCGATACTTTAAATACTTCAATGTTAGGAGACCCAAATTATAATAATACGTATAACCCTGCTTGAACACATATTATTACATAATTTACTGCTAATATTCAAGGCTATTGACATAGTATTATTGCTTATATATCCTATTTTGATGAGGCTTAAACCTCATCATTAAAATATAGCTAATCTTATAAACTTCAAAAATCTGTAAGTTATAGGAACAACTTAGTAATCAAGAGGTTCACTTTAGTTGAGTTACAACATGGAAAATACTACAGAAGAACAAATAATAATATCTGAATTCAAAAATGATGAAGAAGGGAAAAGATTAAAAGCAGAAGATTCACGGAAACAACTTAAAGCAATACTAATAACATTTGGTATTATTTTTGACCGGTTTTTTAACTTTTACTTATTTCTTTTTTAATTACATAGAAGAAACAGTGGAAGAATACAAACAACAGCAACAACAAAAAATTCAAAAAACTAATAAGAGTTGAATATTAGATTACCACACTTCTCCTTTAATTATGGTCTTGTTGCATAACTGCTATGTCATCATTCCAGCAAGGCATTGTTGCGTGAATACCACCCCGTCATTCGAGCGACTGCAAGGAGCATGGCAATCCAGAAAAAATAATAAAAAAATTCTGTAAATCAGAATTTTTTACTGGATTGCTTCATCAATTATTTCATAATTTCCTCGCAATGACGGAAAAAACGATCCACGCAGGCAATGCCTGCTCGCAATGATTATTTTTATACTGCCTTAAGTTTAGATTGCTTGAAATTAGTTTTATCAAAATCATAGATAAAATCTTTAATAATAGGTACTATAACTGCTTAAATTTACTTCCGCTAAATACCCCGTAATGCTCTGCCCCTTTTCGTAAATGGTATCTTTTCATTGATTCAGGTATATTTGAACAAAGTTTTAAAGCAGCTTTTGTTTGCCCTACCGCTGCAATATCATCTAATTCCCCTTCAATACCGAGTAAAGCACATTTAGTAATATGTTTTAAATCGATCGGACGCTTCTCAAAAACTAATTTACCTCTTGCTAGCGAAAATTGTTGGAATACTTCATCTATAGTTTATAAGTAAAACTCTGCCGGCATATCCATACCTGCTAAATACTCATCATAAAATTTAATAGTATGATCGGCTTTTTTATAATCAGAATTTAATAAACTTTGCCATAATTCTAAATGTGAATCTATATGACGGAATAAGTTTAAACTCATAAAGCCAGCAAGTTGGAGGAATCCAGGATATACTTTTCTTCCATGTCCGGGATAGTTTGGCGGCACCTGCATTGTAACCATTTTGCAGAACCATTCTAAACTTTTACTTTGAGCGAATTCATTAACTGCCGTGGGATTTTTTCTAGCATCTATAGGACCGCCCATCAAAATCATTGAACTCGGCACATTTGGACTATTACTCTCCGACATTAAGCTAATGGCGGCAAGCAGTGGAACAGTAGGTTGGCAAACTGCCATAGTGTGAACATTCGGTCCTATAAAATTGATAAACTCCATTACGTAATCAATATTAATCATCCATATCAAAATGCCCTACTTCAAGCGGCACATAACTGGCTTCCGTCCAATCTGTAATATAAATATCGGTATACGGTAATAATTCTTGTACAGTTGATCTAAGTAAAGTAGCGTGATGTCCACCATGGGTGCTACTATTAATAATTTAGGTAATTCTTTTTTAAAACCTATTTTCTGAAAATGCCTTAGTTCACAAAAAGACTTTTTTAGTATAACTTTTTCATTAATGTTATAGGTTTTATCATCAATAATTGTTTCAACAATATTAAATTCAGGTTTTTCATATTTTCTAGTCATGCGTTCACAAAGCGTTAAATAAGCATACATAATTCTTGTAAAACCGTTATCTTCTAGAGACTCATGTTCATATGCTTCTTTTAGAATTTTTATACCTAAATGCATTAGAGCAATTTGTGTTCTAAGCCCCTCTAACATATAATATGTATAATTAGTACTTAAATCGCAGTTAATCATAATTTATCCACAAATTTAAAAATAATTAATATATATCTAGTTTAGATTTCATAGTAACATTAATTTTAGGATTCACGGCTTAAATTTTTATAAATGCGTGATAATAATGGGCTATATATAAATATGTTTATTTTTTTGTTTTGCTTAGGAATCACATGTTTATCAATATTATACCATATACTCTACACCACTTCTTTTGTTGGTTTTTTACAAAACATATCAACCTTATTTAGATAATTCTCAAAATCTTTATTTTCTTCTGCCAACCTATTAGCCCTATTCCAATCTATTTCAGATTTTTCTCTAGCAGGGATTAATATTTCACTATTTTCAGGAAATTCCATATTTATTAAAATAAAACCTATCCCATGCCTAATACATAACATTTCAAGTTCATGCCTAGTATCGGACCTAATTTCGTCTAGAATAGGTACGACTAAATAACCATAATGTGCCCATGATGAATTTGATAAAGCCTAAAAAAAAGACTCTCTTACATTACTATGGCTTATTTTCTTTTTTACTTCAAAGGACCAAAGCCTTGCTTGTTTTCCTCCATAATATTTAGCACAATCTTTAATTAGCAGACTCCATTTTTTATTAAGAACTTCCATGCCTACCCAATCAGGATGTAATCATATATTACTTCCGGCTCCTTGTTTGTTTGAAGAAAAATTATGTTTAATTTGCATATTATTTATAGATACCTAATTCATCAAGATATAATTCAAGTACTTCATATGCGTCTTCTTCAGTTATATTATTTTCTTTGCTTACTTTATTTTTAAGGTTTGTTACTTGTTCATTATTAATTTGATAATCAGGATTTTGACTATAGTACAACCTTACTTGAGGTTCTGACTCTATTCTAATATTAGGCTTTGATTTCCACTCATTAAACCTACCTCTACTAATTTCACCTGCATAAGCCTTTATAACTTCCTTAATTTTTTCTTCTTGAGTTCTTGCTGCTATTATCCTCTTATTTCTACTTGCCACCGCTTTACGTCTAGCTTCTTCAGGATAATTTTCTACAAGCCATTCTGCTATTTTGTAGGGGGTAAATTTCTGATCTTCATGTTCTTTTAAAAAACCAATGATGGCATTTTTGCGATTAAATTCCATATTAAATATACTAATAATTGAAATACTGTAAAATATACATGTTATTTTAAAAATTTCAACTTTCAATCTTGATTATTTTATAAAGTATTATTTATATCTTTTTCAAATTTAGAAAATAATGTTTTGAAGTTATGAGTAGTAACATTTGCTACTTCTTTTGATGTGATATTTTTGAGTTCGGCAACTTTTTCAGCGACATACCTAACAAATGCCGGTTCGTTTTGTTTGCCTCGCATAGGCGTAGGAGCTAAGTAAGGAGTGTCGGTTTCTATTAATAACCTATCAAGCGGTATATATTTAACTATTTCCTGCACATCGGTTGTATTCTTGAAAGTTATAATACCGGACATTGAAATATATAAACCAATATCTAGCATTTTTGTTGCTAGATTTTTTGATGAGGTAAAACAATGGATTAGCCCAGGAAATTTACTATTACGCATTTCCGAGGTTAAAATATCAATAGTATCTTCGTCTGCTTCTCTTGTATGAACAATAATAGGTAGGTTTGTGCTAGACGCCGCATGTATATGTGCTACAAACGAATCTTGCTGTAATTTTTTATCGTAAGGCTGATGATAATAATCAAGCCCCGCTTCACCGATTCCGATAATTTTTGGATGCTGGGTTAGCATAATAATTGCCTCAGCGTCATTGCAATGACTAATAAAAGAATTCACTTCACACGGATGCACCCCAACACTCGCAAAAACATTTTCATATTTTTCAGCTATCTCTAAAATAATCGGTAAATCTTCAATTTTAGTGCAGATAGTTTGCATATACTGCACATTATTTTCTAATGCTCTTTGAATGACAGAGTCTAAATCCGTATCTTTGGTAAGTAAATTAAGGTGACAATGTGAATCTATTAACATGACACACTATTCAAACTTTGGAAATATTATGATAGGTTCTAAAATATTGCTACCCGCCGTTAAAGCATAGTCACATACTAAATGCTTAAATAGACGTTCTTCTTTATTTACCCCTAACTGATCAAGCATTTTATTTGCTGAACTTGGTATAAAAGGCAGAAGCATTATTGCAATATAACGTAAAACTTCTAGTAAAGTGTATAACACTTCTAGCATCTTATCAGGATCGGTTTTTTTCAAATTCCAAGGTGCTTCACTATCAATATAGATATTTGCCTCTTCGGCCAAATTAATAATATTTTCAAGAATTTTATTAATCTCTGTTTTATCCATCAATAAAATATTCTGCTTGGCAAATTTACTTGCGTTTTTTAAAATCGGTAGTTCATATATTTTATCTATGACATCCTGAGTAAGTAGCGGTACTTTGCCGTCATTATTCTTATAAACAAAAGCTGTAGTACGCTGTAATAAATTACCTATCTTGTTTGATAGATCGCTATTAATCCGAGTAATTAAATTACTACGAGCAAAATTACCGTCCGCACCAAAAGTTACTTCACGCATCAGAAAATACCTAACTTGATCAACGCCAAATTCATCAATTAACTTAATCGGATCAATGGTATTACCAAGAGATTTAGAGATTTTCTGCCCCTCATTCGTCCACCAACCATGAGCCATAATTGTCTTCGGCAGCGGAATTTCTGCAGCCATTAAGAAAGCAGGCCAATAAACGGCATGAAAACGTAAGATATCTTTACCGACTACATGTAAATTAGCAGGCCAAAATTTACCGTAATTACTTTGTTCATCAGGATAATCAAGGGCCGAAATATAATTAGCCAGTGCATCAAGCCAAACATAAATTACATGTTTTTCATTATTTGGGACTTTGATACCCCAATTGAAAGTAGTACGTGATACGGATAAATCTTTTAGACTTGATTTAACAAAGCTAACTACTTCGTTACGCCTTGATATAGGTCTGATAAAATCAGGGTTTGCTTCATAAAACTCAAGTAATTTATCTTGCCATTTTGAAAGATTAAAGAAATAGCTAGGCTCTTTAACCCATTCAACTGGAGCACCCGTCGGTGCAAGCTTACCTTCAGTTAGCTCTGATTCACCATAAAAAGCCTCATCTCGCACTGCATACCATCCTTCATAAAAACCTTCATAAATAGTGCCGTTATCTAGTAATTTCTGCCAAAAAACAGCTACAGCTTCTTTATGCCTGTTTTCCGTTGTTCTGATAAAATCATCATTGGAAATATGCATAGCAGTCATCAGATGACGAAAACTCTCGGATGTCTGATCGGTAAATTTTTGTGGGTCAATATTTTTATTAATAGCTGCTTTTTCTACTTTCTGCCCATGTTCGTCAGTACCTGTTAAAAACATTACATCGAAACTGCAAAGTCGCATGAAACGAGCAATTACGTCACTTACAACACTAGTATAAGCATGACCGATATGGGGAACATCGTTAACGTAATATATAGGGGTAGTAATGTAGTAAGTATTGTTCATAAATGCTTTTTTATTAACTCATGTACTTCAAGTGGGCTTAAATCTGAAGCTTTAATTGTCTTTATTCTTTCAGGAAATCTATTACTTAATTCTTTAAAGCAATCATAGATTTTTTTATAAAAATCTATACCTCTTATGTCAAATTTATTGCTCATATTTCGTGAATTGACTCTCTTAATAGCAGTATCCGGCTCTACGTCAATAAAAAACGTAATATCCGGCATAAGAGAAGGCATTAAAGTTTTGTGCAAATTATAAACTAAATCTATGCCGTTTTCTAGCTCTAATCCTTGATAACATGCAGTTGAGTCAATAAATCTATCACATATTACGATGTGTCTCTCTTGTAGAGCCGGTATAATTTTCCGTGCCATATGATCATAACGTGCTGCCATAGCTTGTAATAGCTCGGACATGGGTAGTAATTCTTCATGTACTAGAATTTCACGCATTTTTTCGGCAACTAAGGTACCGCCGACTTCACGAGTTAAAATAACGGGAGTATTTTGAGATTTTAAATATTCATAGAGCATTTGAGATTGGGTAGATTTACCGATTCCCTCCCCTCCCTCAAATGTAATAAACTTTCCTTGTTTCAAATTATTCATTAATTACAATTACTTTAAGCTATAACTTTATAATCATATCTCTTAAAAAAATATTTACAAGGAAGATTACATACTTATATACTGCTACAAAATGAAGAGCGGTTATACGAAGATCAACTTGGAAAAGAGCAAGGAGTCTGTAAGCCGAGGAACGGAACGTATATTAATACGTGAGTATCCGAGGACTTACAAAGACGACGCAGCCAATTTTTCAAGTTCATCGAGTATAATCCATTATAAATTTTAAATTATTAATAGATGAACAATTCGTTAAGCAAAAGGGATTTTTCGATCCTAATCAGTAATTCAATGGATCATTTTGATACCGCACTTTATGGGTTTCTAGCCCCTCTACTTGTAGGTATTTTTTTTCCGAATCATGATAAAGTCGTTGCTTTAATACTTACCTATAGTGTTCTTGCTACGTCTTTATTTACTCGCCCAATCGGTTCTTATTTTTTCGGTGTTATCGCTAAAAAATACGGCGGTGTTTTTGCTTTATCTCATTCTTTAATCGGCGTTGCTTTAACAACTAGCCTAATCGGTTTAATACCTTCACATGCTCAAATAGGATGGCTTGCACCGCTATTATTAGTTTTGCTTAGAACGTTGCAAGGAGTATATTCCGAGGGTGAATGTGCCATTGCTAAATTACTTATTTTAGAGAATAAAGAAGAAAAAAAAGCGTTTAAAGCTTCTTACCTTTATCAAACATCTACTATACTTGGTATTATTCTTGCTTCATTTATCAGCACTATAGTTTTAAATATAGAGTATAATGAATATTGGCGTTTATGCTTCATATTTGGCGGGTTTACGGCTCTTATAGGTTATTTTTTAAGGAAGAGCGAGGATACTGTAGTAAAGCCCTCATTGTCATACCGCGGCTTGACCGCGGTATCCAATAAAAAATATAAAATTACTTTACGTAATTTTTGGATACCGTGGTCGAGCCACGGTATGACACAGTCCTCTCCTCGCAATGACGTAGTATCATCACTATTACAAGACTTAACTACAATTTGGAACAGTAAACTAAGTATCTTACGCATTAGTTTTGCCATAGGTTTCTCATATATGACTTATATAGTGCCTTTCGTCTTTATTAATAGTTTTATTCCACTTATCACTGATATATCACTGGAAATAATGATGAAATTTAATACCGAGTTTCTGATTTTTGATATGATTATGATTCCGATAATAGGGCATCTAACAAAAAAGCTACATTACCTTAAAATACTAAACGGTACTCTTATTTTAATGAGTTTAAGCATAATTCCTTTATGGCTATTCTTGAATAATTCATCTATATGGTATGTTAATTTTGTACGTATTTGGATTATAATACTCGGTGTCGGGTTCTTGGCACCTTTGAACTGCTGGCTAAATGATTTATTTAAAACTGCCGATAAATATATGTTAGTAGGTATCGGCAGTAGTATAGGTGCTTCATTAATCGGACGCCTTACTCCGTCAATCTGTCTAATGCTATGGCATGTAACCGGCAACTCTTTATCAATTGCGATTTATATAGCGGTAATATCGATTGTAACCTTGTGGGCTGTTAGCAGTTTTGCCTGTATGGATTGATGTCATTCCCGCGTAGCATTGGCTTTGTTGTATGGCTCGTTTTTTTTGTTGTCATCCCGTGATTTATTCACGGGATCCAGGAAAAATAGACAATGAATGTATGTTATAAGTTGTTTTTCTGGATACCGTGGTCAAGCCACGGTATGACAATAATTCATTTTTAACAAAATACCAAACTCAAAAGTACCCCGACATAATTATTAGCTCTGAATCTTGTCATACAATCAGCTGGGTTCTCAATATCAAGAGTTGCTACTTGCAATATTAGTATAATTAAAGCAGATAAAATAGGTAAATAGTCGATATTATGGTTAGCCATTTTTGTTGCTAGAATAAATAACAATATAAAACCTATATAACATATATAAAGCCAAAGCTTAGGATGCTTGTTCTCTAAATATATACTTAACGATTTCACTCCTATTTTCTTATCGTCTTTTATATCCATATATCCGTAAATCGTATCATAACCGATTGCCCAAAAACAGCATGCTATATACATAATAATCGCTGCCATATCAAGTTTATCCTGAACTGCCGCATAAGCTATTAATGCCCCTAGCTTAAAGGTAAATCCCAAAAAGATTTGCGGGAAATAAGTAATACGTTTCATTAACGGGTATAGGCTAATCATTATTACCGCAAAAAAACCTGTATATATGGCTGTTTTGTTTAAAAGTAGCAAAATACAAAGTGAGATAACGCTAAGAATAAAGAGTATAAAAATAGCATAAGAAACAGATAAAGCCTTACTAGCTAAAGGTCGATCTTTAGTTCTTGCGACATGCTTATCAAATTTCCTATCAAATATATCGTTAATAATACATCCGCTGCTCCTTGTCGTTATGCTTCCTAAGATAAATAATGGTAATAAATGAGCTAATTCCGTGTTAGAAGGATTTGCAAGCAATAACCCAAATAAAGCAGGAAAAAAAACTAACAAATAAGCTACCGGCTTATCCGCCCGTATTAATTTAATGGTAAGTAAAAGTTTGTCTAGAATTAGCATATTAAACTTTAAATTTAAATAAATATGGATATTATAGATAATTTAAGATAAAATACGCCACAAAATAAAGCTACTAGATTTTTATGGCTAAAAAATTAAAACACGATTCATTAGTAAAAATAATAATGAACGACCCGGTAGCAGCACAAGAATTTTTGGAATATTATTTACCCGATGATTTTAAGAGTTTAGTAGATTTATCAAAAATAACGGTAGAACAAGAAAGCTACATTGAGGAATCTTTAAATAAGAAATATAGTGATATAATATATAAAATTAGCACCAATAATAAAGAAGAAGCATTTGTTTATGTATTAGTATAGGCCCAATCAACAATTGATCATTGGACGGCTTTACGGTTATGGAAATATACACTATTATTATGTGAAAGACATAAGAAAGGAAAGGATAAATTGCCGCTAGTTTATAATTTAGTTATTTACAACGGTAAAGAAATTTATAATGCTCCAAGAAATTTGTGGAGTTTATTTACTGATAGTGTGATGGCAAAGAAATTAATGATGGAAGATTATCAATTAGTAGATTTGCAAGCTATGACAGATGATGAAATCGTCAAGAAAAAACATTTAGGTATGCTAGAATATATGATGAAGCATATCCATATGCGGGATATGATAAAACTATGGGAGAAGTTTTTAACAGAGTTTAAGCATATTATAATATTGGATAAAGAAAAAGGTTATATTTACCTAAGATCGTTCTTATGGTATACTGACGCAAAATTATCAAAACAAAAACAACCGGAATTAGTAGAAGTATTTACTAAGCATTTATCATCTAAAGATAAGGATAGCATTATGAAAACTATAACACAAAAATATGCAGAAAAATATATGGGAGAAGGTCTGATACGAGGAAGACAAGAAGGTATTAAGATAGGAGAGTCTAAAGGCGAACATAATAAGGCAGTAATTATAGCAAAAAAAATGCTCTCTCAAGGATTCAAAATTCCTATGATTGCTGAACTTACTGATCTTAAAGAAAGTGTTGTCCGCTCAATTGTAAAAAGTAATTAATTGTACAAGCACCACTTGCACAAATCCTAAATTCCATATCCTTCCAAAGAAAAGCATCTATTGTCATAATCACATATAACCTTTATAATAATATTCTTGAATCAACTACAAAATCTATGAAAGAATTTCCAAAAAATTATAATTTTACCGAAAACGAAAAAAAGTGGCAGCAAATTTGGCAAGAGAAACAAATTTATGCTTATAATCCAAACGTTTCAAAAGAAGAAACCTATGTAATCGATACTCCGCCTCCGACAGTTTCGGGGCAGTTACATATCGGTCATGTTTATAGCTATACGCAAACAGATTTTATTGTACGCTTCCAGCGTATGATCGGTAAAAATATCTTTTATCCTATGGGTTTTGACGATAACGGGCTACCGACCGAGAGACTTGTTGAAAAACAGAAGCAGATCAAAGCTTATAATATAGATCGATCTGAATTTATAAAAATTTGCGAAGAGGTAGTAGCAAGTGAAGAAAAAAAGTTTAGAAGTCTATTTAACCAAATAGCTTTATCGGTTGATTGGAGTCTAGAGTATCAAACTATCAGTCCATTATCACGAAAAATATCACAAATTTCTTTTCTTGATTTAGTACAAAAAGAGGAAGTTTATCGTGCTAATCAACCGATTTTATGGGATCCAGTAGATGGTACAGCTCTTGCCCAAGCCGATATTGAGGATAAGGAAAAAACCTCTTGCATGAATTATATTACGTTTAAAACCGAGCAAGGAGACCCGCTTACTATAGCAACTACCAGACCTGAGTTATTACCGGTTTGCGTAGCCGTATTTTATCACCCTGACGATGGACGTTATAAGCATCTAGCAGGTAAATCAGCTATAACCCCGCTTTTTAATGAGAAAGTTCCACTGCTTGCTGATCCTTTAGTACAACAAGATAAAGGTACGGGGCTGGTAATGTGCTGTACGTTTGGTGATCAAACGGATATTACTTGGTGGAAGACGCATAATCTACCTTTAAAAACTATTATCACTAAAAAAGGTACAATAGACTTCCAACATGAAATTTCTATAGACGGATTGAAAATTAAAGAAGCTCGAACAAAAATAATAGATATTTTAAAAGAACAAGAGTTGCTTATTAAACAAGAAGAAATCACTCATACCGTTAAATGTGCTGAGAGGTCAGGTGCTCCTCTTGAGATACTAACCGTACCCCAATGGTTCGTTAAAACTATATCACATAAAGAAGAATTGCTTAAAAGAGCAAATGAGTTAAATTGGCATCCTAAAAATATGAAGATTCGTTTAGAGAATTGGATTAATGCCATTAGTTGGGATTGGTGCATAAGTAGGCAGCGTTATTTTGGCGTGCCGTTCCCTGTTTGGTATTCTAAAAAAGTAGGTGAAGAAGGCAAGATTTTATATGCTGATATTTCACAGCTACCTGTTGATCCATTAAGAAATTTACCTATAGGTTACAGTAAGAAAGAAGTAGAGCCTGACTTAGACGTTATGGATACTTGGGCAACAAGTTCCGTTTCGCCTCAACTTTCTACTCATGGCATTTCTGATGATTTTGCTGTTAATAAAGATAGACACGATAAATTATTTCCGATGGATTTAAGACCTCAAGCACATGAAATTATCAGAACTTGGGCGTTCTATACTATTTTAAAAGCTCATTTACACCAAAATACTTTGCCGTGGAAAAACATCATGGTAAGCGGTTGGTGTTTAGCTGAAGATCGAAGTAAAATGTCTAAATCTAAAGGCAATGTTTTAGTTCCTGAAAAGCTGCTAAAACAATATGGTTCCGACATAATACGTTATTGGTCGGCAAATTCAAAGCTAGGTGCTGATACCGCCTATTCTGAAGACGTTATGAAAAACGGCAAAAGGCTTGTTAACAAGCTATGGAATGCCGCTAAATTTGTTTCTATACATTTTGATAAACTGAAAGGTGAAGATAAAAAAGCAAAGCTTTTAGATGTTAAAGAAAAAATCACTAACGAGTTTGATCAGTGGATAATTAATAAACTAGTAGAACTAGTTAAACTAGCTACAAATGAGTTACAAAACTACGAATATGCAAATGCTATGCATCTGACGGAAAAATTCTTTTGGGCGGTATTTTGTGATAATTATTTAGAAATAAGCAAAACCAGAAGCTATGACGAGGAAAACAAAAATCCACAAGGACAACATAGTAGCATATTAACTTTATATCATGTTATGCAAACGTTACTGAAACTATTTGCACCTTTCATGCCGCATATTACCGAAGAATTATACCAAATATTATATAGTGAAAATTCTATTCATGTTAAAGGTAACTGGGTTAATTACGGTGACTTAAATTATGAAATCGATGCAAAAGGAGCAGAAGGGCTGCTTGAAATACTAGATATCGTCAGAAAATTCAAAGCTGAGAAGAATCTATCTATAAAAGCTCCAATAAAATTGCTTGAAGTTAGCGGCATAGTATTATCTGCAGAATTAGCAGAAGATTTAAAAAACGTCACATCGGCAGAAGAAATACAATTTGAGATGAAAGATGATAAAATTAAAGTCAATGTTATTCTTTAAAAATATTATAGGTTTAATATTACTTATATTTGCCGGGATATTTTTTATGCTTATATATTAGAACATGACTGGCGATATGTAACCTTAAGTGATGAACAAGTAAAAAAATACAGGATTAGCGAGAAAAAAGCTATTGCCCTTTATCAGTTAATGAAAGACACTCTGAGCTACTTGGTAAGAATAATATTAATTATTGGATAGAAGGCGGCACTCTACTTGGAGCCGTTAGACATCAAGGCATAATTCCTTTTGACGATGATTTAGATATCGGTATTATGCATGAAGATGAAATATTTCTGCAACAAATATTACCGCAATTTGAGCAACTCGGTTATACTGTTTCCTACGAGAGAGCTTATAATATATGCAAAAAAGCTTGTTTAGGTATTTCCATTTTTCATAAAGAACAAAACAAATTTATATATACTAATTTAGCGACTCGAGATAAGTATCCGAAGAGTTCATTTTATGATAATGAATTATATCCTTTAAAAAAATATAAATTCGGTAGTATAGAGGTTTACGGTCCCGCTGATCTTATAGGAAATCTAAATAGGCAATATCCAGAATGGGATAAATATGCAATAATATACAGACCTCATAGCTTACATTTACCTTTTTTATCGAATATCGAGAAAAAAACCAAATTTATACTTACTCTGGAATTGTTAAAACCTGCTCAGCCGCTCGGACCGCTAGAAGATAAAGTGAATATAGTCAATTCAACTACATTTATTGGTATGTGCGAGGATATAGCTTATAATTAAATGTCGAATTGGTAATAACTATTTCGATATAAGCAACGAAATAGTCATATGATTTACATTTGACTAGATTACTTTTTTGCAAAAATTCATATCAAACAAGTTGAGATAAGAAAGTAATAGTCGGTACTATCCATAAGCCCGGTTTATCAAAGCAAGAGCCGGAAATAGCTTGTTTATTTTGAATTACTTGAAAACTAAACTCAGGTTTAAGTGATTCATGAAAATATTTTAAGCTTGAAGAAAGGCTTGTATCACTTACTTTTGCTTCCACTAAAATCCAAGTCTTCTCATCTTTTGTTATTACTAAATCGACTTCACGTTTTTGTTTATCACGAAGATAGTATAAGCTAAAATCACCAAGCCCTGTTTCGTTCCAAAAATATACGGCTTTTAACAGGTGAGAAGCTACAAGATTTTCAAATCTATCTCCTATATCTTTTATTTGCGACCAATCCCAAAGGTAGTATTTAGGCTCTTTTATTAAGCTTTTTACAACATTTTTAGACCAAGGCTTGATAGCAAAACAATAATAATGCTTTTCTAGCAAAGAGAGCCATCTTCTTATTGTTTGGTCTGAAACCCTAACTTTGTTAGCAAGATTCGTATAGCTTATTAATGAGCCGACCTGTTCATTTATAACGGTAGCAAGTAATTCTAACGCATAAATATTGTTGATATCTTCAGTATTTCTGACATCTTCTCTAAAGAATTGTTCGAATCTTTGATTACTCCATATTCTATGAAATTTAGCAGTTGCTTTTAAATAGCTTTCCGCAAATCCTCCAAAATTTATTAGAGCTTCAAATTCATCTATAGTGATATTTTTGGGGCTTTTTATATAATCAACATTATTATCAAAATTTTTAGCTATTTCAGATACCGATAACGGATACACGGTTAAATTTATATAACGCCCCATTAGGCTATCGTCGCCTTTTTTATATATATTTAATTTGGCACTACCTGTTATAATAAATTCAATATTTTCTCCGAATTTATCATAAAACCCCTTTACAAGATTTTTCCAATCTTTATATTTATGAATTTCATCTAATATTAAACACGGTTTCTTATCAGATATAGTATAGTAGACAGTAGATGTTCAAAAAGTTCGGTGTGTTTGTTTAGGATTTTATTTATATCTTCTAGATAAATTGAATTGGGATTAGGCTTGATTACTTGTTTTGATATTGTAGTTTTTCCTACTTGCCTTGCTCCGCTTATAAATACAAGTTTACCATAGTTTGTTAGATATTCTTCAACTTGCTTTTTATATAACCTATCCATTATAATATTTCTATAAGTTTACAAAAATATTATAGGCTAATATCGAAATGGTCAAGACTATTTCGATATCAGTAACGAAATAGTCTTACTTGGTAGCAAAACTGAACAGCTATACTTTATTATAACTGATCGCCCATCAGGGGAATTTCATTTGTATACTCATTAATATCTACCGGAATTAAACTACTCTCTTGATGATGTTCAATACTACCATCAAGCAACGGTTGTAAATGCTTAGATATTATTCCAATAACCTCAGGCTTACCTGTGCTATTTGCTATTTCCATATACTCACCTTTTTGAGGCATATACGAAGTAAGCTGCTCCATATATTTTAAATAAGATTTTATTAATGCTCTTGAAGTTGCCATAATACAGTTTATTAACAAAATATCAATCAAATTATTAATTTTTTAATATTTAATTAATGTATTTAAAATAATTAGTGCAAAGTATTAGGTACTTTAGTATTATTTAACATTAAACTTTGCTTCATTCTATGCCTTATTTATTACCAACTATTATAACTACGCTACTTATTTTATTAGCTCTAATAATTTGGTTGTATGTAAAAACTAAAACCTTAAGGACGCAGCTACAATTTTTATCAGAGCAGAATCTAGAAATTAGCAATAACAACCAATTATTAAATCAAGAAAAGATAGGATATTTACAGAAAATTGAGCAATTGAAGTGTAAAGTAGAATATCAAGAACAGACTATTAAGGATTCAGAAAAAATAAGAGAAGAGTCGTTTTCATCGGCTAAAGCTGCGTTATTTGATTTAGGTAAAGATTTGTCTAAGCAATTAATAGAGATACATAAAATGGAAAACACGGCGGCAAGAGAGCTAGCCGAGAAAAATATCGCTACTGCTTCAGGAAAATTTAATAGTGAGTTTGAGCGGTTGATTACGATGGTGGGAGCATTAAATAAAGATATAGAACAATCAAAAGGTACGGTTGATTTGATAAAACAGTCGCTGCTTTCTCCGATCGGGGCGGGGTTGCTTGCCGAAATTACGCTTGAGAATATCCTAAAATCTTCGGGCTTACGTCCTAATTTAGATTTCATTATGCAATACGGCTTAACTACAACAGATAGCGGAAAGTTAAGACCAGATGCCCTTATTTTTCTTCCTTCCGGTAATTTAATGGTTATTGATTCCAAAGCTTCCAAATTTCTAGTTGATGAGCAGGATAATAGCGAGAATCTTAGCAAAACTATGAATTATCATTTAAAATCTTTAACTAATAAAGACTATGCCGAAAATATTTTAACTAATCTAAACAAAAAGGATCAGAGCTTTAACAATGTTATTACTTTAATGTTTTTGCCAACTGAACAAGCGGTTGAGAAAGTTATTGCAGCCGACCCTGAATTTTTACGAAAAGCTTGGGGCTGTAATATCTTTCCGGTAGGACCTAGCGGACTTATGAATATGCTATCATTTGCAAAATTTCAAATTACCGATCATCGCCGCTCGGAAAATTATAAGGTAATCATTGAAGAAGTGAGAAAGCTGTTAAGTTCTATCGGTACTATGGCTTATTATTCTCAAAAGATCGGTAATAACCTGCAAAATATGGTTACTAATTATGATAAATTTGCTGCCTCGTTTAATCGTAATTTTATGTCAAGAGTAAAGAATATTCAAAAACTCGGCATTGATTCAGGGAATAAAGCCATGCCGGCTACCTTAGAGCGTTATCAAATCGTTTCCTCCAAATCAGAGATTATTGAAGTAGAAGCAGAAAATCCACCGCAAATAGAGGAAAAATTATAAATAAATTTTTCTCGTAATAGGTAATTTAAATGTTAAAAAAACTTTCCATAGTTTGTATAGCCATATTGTTACTATGTGTAAGCATATATAAGATTAAAGCTCCTGAAAAAGAAAATAAACATGTTATAAGAGTGAGCTTTATTAATATGTGGCCGGGCTTTACAATAGACGAGCTACCGATGATAAAAGAAATCATTGAAGAAAATGGACGAACAATTGTTATAGATCATAACAATTATGACCTTATTATTGATAGTGTTTTTGGTCAAAGAACTATTAGTAATAAAGATAGTATAAAGATATTTTGACCGGTGAATCTGTTAGACCAAAGCTAGAAAATTATGATATATCTATAGGTTTTGATTATATAGATCATCCAAATTATATAAGAATACCTTTATATTATATGTATTTTACTAATGAAGTCAGTACTGAATATAAACGATCAAAATGCAATCCAAACAAACCGTATTTTACTTGTTTCTTAGTCTCTAACGGTATAGAAGATCCTGAAAACGACGGCTGCATAGCAAGAAATTGATTTTTTCATAAATTGTTGCTGTATAAAAAAGTAGTAAGCGGCGGTAAATATTTAAATACTGAATCTACAATTATACCAAAAAAAAACTCGTGAATGGTTATCTAAATGTAAATTTGTTATTGCTTTTGAAAATAAAACATATGAGGGGTATGTTACTGAAAAACCTTTTCAAGCTTATTTAGCAGGAGCAGTACCTATATATTATGCAGATAAAAGTTATATCAAAGATGTAAACCCTAATGCAGTAATATTTGCTAAAGATTATTCAGAAGAAGATTTATATAATTATATTATTTCTGTTGATAAAGACGATGAAAAATATTGTAAGATATATAACAATCAGATTGTACCGACTTCAGAAAATAATCACATCGCAGTAAAAGAAAAATTAAGAAAAAAAATTATTACCTTTATTAAATAACCTATAATGCGACAAATTAAAAAATATTTTTTTATAATATCAATTATAATTATTTGTTTATCATTGATTTTCATATTTTTAAAAACTTATCAAATAGGTTCTGCTCCACTTGAAGAAAAAGATATTAAAATTTTTATAGTAAACCTAGATCGCAGCACTGATAGATATAACAATATTAGTAAACAATTCAACAATAATAATTTATCCTATGAAAGGTTTAGTGCAGTAGACGGTTATAATTTATCCATAACAGATGCAGCGGGAAAAAGATTTACCGGCTTAGATGTAAAAAATAACCCTACTCTCTTATCCCTTGATAACGGTTATATTGTATTTTGTCCTTCAGAAAATATAAATTATTTTTCCGATAGCAAAATATTAAATCATACTTTAACGGCAGGTGAACTTGGTTGTTATTGCAGCCATAGAGAAATTTGGCTTAAAATGGTTAAAGAAAATATACCTTATGCCCTAATAATAGAAGATGATGCATAAAACATTGGATCTTCATAAAATTCTAATTCTGGATTACGAAAGTAAAAACAGATATAATCCAAAATCAAGGTGGCTATTGCCGAACACATAGCAATACTCTTCTATCCATGATAAGTACTAATGTCTGATTCAATATTGTTAAAATCTATATCTTGATTGGTAAGTTTATTATATACTGCCTGAAGTTTTATTTGCGTATTCTTATCTTTTTCGGAATGTTTATATAGTAACTGAAAATATGGTCTAATTTCTTCAGCTGTAAATTTCTTATTCTCAATTAAAGCCGGTACAATTTTATCATGCAAAAATTTAATTAATTTATTTTGCATAAAATTTGTAACTTTACTTTGTTCTTCTACTACTCCTGCAGCTGCAGACCATCGTAAAGCCGTATATACAATTATACGATTAATAATATCATTATTTAATAAATCAATAGGCTGCAACCCTAAATTAGTAGCCTATCTAAAACAAATCGTAGTTGTATTTACGGCATCATTAGCAAAGCTTGGAATGTGATCAAATAAAAATTTAATATCTTTTCAGTGTTATTTTCTAATGCTTAAAACATATTATTATTAATCTCTTTAGTTTGTCTATTTGATAAGACCGTACCGGGAAAAGATAATAAAATTTGTAGCATCGCAAGGCTAGTGGTTGGTAAAGCACATAATTCATACCAAGGATCCTCTTCGTCAATTACATATGAACGTAAAGCAATTACACCCACTATAAGAGAAGCATAAGTAATTGCTATTTTACCTGAATGATTACTAACTAAATCTGATTTTTCGGTTAACCAAGAGGCAATTTTGTGATCTTCATTATATTTATTAGTAGCTTTTTCTATTCTAGTAAGACTTTGCTCTAATGAGTTAAGATAATTTGCAAAATTTAAATGAGTTTTTTTACTATATTAAACTCGGTTTCATAAGAGGAAGGTACATTTAAAGTGTTTGTAAGTAATATTGCTTTAGCTATATAGAGCGATATAAAAAATACTCGCTCATCAGAGGATATGCCATAGCATCGATTTCTTTGGCTGCTTTAATCAAGTTTTCAGATTGATCTAAATTATTTTTTAAAAATACTTGGAGCTTTAGTAACAAGGGTACTAAACTATAGTGAATTTATATCCCCTATATTATCTAGCATAGAATCAATGATATTCTTGTTTTCTATTCCTATTAGCTCCTGTAGCTTCATACATAAAAAATGATCTCGATTATTTATCTCTTCAAAACAATTGCTCCATTGAGAATGATCAATATTCTTATCTTGATACTTTCCGGTAGTAGCTAATTTACTTAGCATTGTTTCTAAATATTGAGTATAAATAAAACTTTGATCTAGTGTTGTTAAATCTTTAAAATTTTTATCACAGAACCATATTTTCAATACCTCACCTAAATTAAAACTAGCAAGTGCTGTAGTAGTCTTCCATAATCTTACGCCTAAATTTGATATATCATTATAATATTTTATTATTACTTCTAGTTTATTACTCATAATTTCAATTAAATAAATATTAAAGTTAAAATAAAAAATATAAAAATCTCTTAATATTTATTCAAATCTTTTATATGTAATTATTTATAATTGTTAATTATTTTTCTATGAGACAACATTAAAACCACACACGGGCAACGCCAGTTTATGATAAAAGAAAAGAGTATTGGGGTACAAAAGTTTTTAACCAAAAAAACAATAGCTGTGGACATAACATATCTTTTTTTATCTTCTATTTGCAACAGGACCTGATTAATGATATAAAAAATGTCAGTACCTAAATCGTCTATATTATAATGAGAATACTAGTAACAGGAGCTAACGGCTTTATTGGATCATATATTACAGCTGAATTATTAAAGAATAATTATGAGGTAACATGCTGTGTTAGAGATGTTGAATCTACCAAGAAAAAATTCCCTACTGCAGAAGTTATATATTGTGATTTTAATATAGACCTAACACCACAAAGCTGGATAAATAGATTAAATAATATAGATATAGTTATTAATGTATCAGGTGTATTAACGTCTAGCATGCTAATAATATTGAAAATGTTCATGTCAATGGTCCAAAAGCTCTATTTAAGGCTTGCACCCTTACTAACGTAAAAAGAATTATTCGTATTTCAGCTATTGGAATAGATGAAAAAAACACTGCTTATGCTTTAACTAAAAAAGCAACTGAAGAATATTTACAAAAATTAGAAAATATAGATTGGGTAATTTTACAACCATCTCTTGTTTACGCAAGCGGTTGTTACGGTGGTACCTCACTATTTAGGGCTCTTGCAACATTACCGTATTTTATTCCTTTAATAGGCGATGGTTTACAACAATTTCAACCTATTCATATTGATGTATTTAACGAAAGTAATTATTCACTGTATAGAAAGGGAAGGAAAAATCCACAAATTATTAAAAATAGTTGGACCAGACATAGTTACCATGAAGGATATCTTGCTTGGATTTAGAAGATGGCTTGGAGTTAATCCTGGAAGACTAATAAAAATTCCTCTAATATTCATTAAAATAGCAGCTAAATTAGGGGATTTTCTAAAAATAGGATCCATTAATTCTACTGCGTATAATATGTTACTTCAACCTAATATTGCTGATAAAAAAGATTTTATCAATTTTACTTCTATAATCCCTAGAAACTTGCAACAATGTTTTGCAACCGAACCTTTAACCGTACAATCCATATGACACGCTAGGCTCTATTTTTTAAAACCTATAATAAAAATTGTCTTAGGACTATTTTGGATAATGACAGGAATTATTTCAAGTATTTTTGCTTATGATGCTAGTATGCAAATTATAATATCACTAGGATTTGATAAACAAATAGCACCTTACATATTATATGGAAGCTGCTTTACAGATATTATTCTTGGAATTCTACTAATTATCAAAAATAAAATAAGTAGGATATGTAGTTTACAAATTTTATTAATACTAGCTTATACTCTACTATTAACATATCTTAAGCCAGTATTATGGCTAGATCCGCTTGGTCCAATATTTAAAAATATTCCAATAATATTACTTACTTTAGTATTAATGGCTATAGAACAAGATAAATAATGGATTATCTTTTTATAAAAACTATTCATATTATTAGCTCTACCATTTTATTTGGTACTGGAATTGGTACTGCTTTTTTTATGTGGTGGGCAAATAAAACCGGCGACTTGAATGCAAAGGCATATGCAGCTCGCACTACAGTTATAGCTGATCTTCTTTTTACTACTCCAACTGTGATAATTCAACCGGTTAGCGGCATAATATTAGTAAATATGCTTGGCTATAATTATTCTGATTTATGGATTACCTTAACTTATATTGGATACATAATCGCCGGTAGTTGTTGGCTTCCGGTGGTATGGATTCAAATTCAACTACGAAATATGGCACTTGAAGCATTAAAACAGCGAACTCCCCTACCGGAAAAATATTATAAATTATTTAAATTATGGTTCTACCTAGGCTGGCCAGCATTTATCAGTTTGATTATTTTTTTTCTTAATGGTGTTTAAACCGCTATAATACTAGTTTAGGATAAATTTTATACTAAATTAGTATTGTCCCGTGGTCAAGCCGGCATTGTTGTGTGGATACCACCCCGTCATTGCGAGCAGCCGTAGGCCTTGTTGCAGGCTCATTTATGTCATTCCCGCGTAGGCGGGAATGACATATAGAAAAAATAATATTTACGCCGGTATATCTTCAATAATCGGTTGTTTTTTGTTTGATTTTGTAGAAATGAGAGAGGTCATTATCGGTTCTACTAAACCGTTAACTACCTTTTTTGTAATAGTAACACGCTGCTTTTTTAGCTCGGCAATTTTATACATACTATCAAGCAAAAGATGCTCAAGTATTGAACGAAGTCCCCTTGCTCCCGTCTTTTTAGCTAGAGCTTTTTCGGCAATGGCTTCTAGGGCTGAATCGTCAATTACAAGCTCAGCATCATCAAGCTCAAATTGTTTCTGATATTGCTTTACTATAGCATTCTTAGGCTTAGTTAGAATTGTAATTAAAGCTTCTTTGTCTAGCTCATCTAAAGTAGTAACGATAGGTAACCTACCGATAAATTCAGGAATTAAACCGAATTTAGTTAAATCTTCAATCTCCAAGGATTTAAGAATCTCACTATTATTTTTCTCTTTATCTATATTTACGTTAGCTGCAAAGCCTATAGAACTATGATTAGTTCTTGAGGTTATAATGCTATCAATCCCCATAAAAGCACCACCGCAAATAAATAAGATATTTGAAGTATCTAACTGTACGAAATCTTGTTGCGGGTGTTTCCTACCGCCTTGAGGAGGCACAGCAGCAACTGTTCCTTCCATAATTTTAAGTAATGCCTGCTGTACTCCTTCACCCGATACATCCCGTGTAATAGAAGGATTCTCCGATTTACGGGCAATTTTATCAACCTCGTCAATATAAATTATACCTTTTTGTGCTTTTGCTATATTAAACTCAGCTGCTATCAATAAACGTAGTAATATATTCTCAACATCTTCACCGACATAACCGGCTTCCGTTAAAGAAGTAGCATCCGCCATAGTAAAAGGTACGTCTAAAATTTTAGCAAGCGTTTGAGCAAGTAAAGTTTTTCCTGAACCGGTAGGACCGATCAATAAAATATTCGACTTATTAAGCTCAACACCATTATTGCCGGATTGTACATATTCAAGTCTCTTATAATGGTTATAAACCGCTACTGCTAAAATCTTTTTAGCCTGATCTTGCCCAACTACGTAATCGTTTAGAATTGCACATATTTTTTGCGGCGTTGGAATTGAAGAAGTAATTTGCTTTAACGCAACTTTAGTTTCTTCTTTCATAATATCCGTACATAAATCTATACATTCATCACAAATAAATACTGCAGGACCTGCTATCAGTTTTTTTACTTCATGTTGTTTTTTACTACAAAACGAACAAATCAATTCTTTTTTATCAGCTTCTACTACCATTAACTTTCTTTTTTATATTTATTTTAACAATTCTTACTATAGTACTCTTGCGTACATATAATAATCTTTATGCTCATTTGCAACGATTTCGCATTTTTTAAGGATTCCCTCCTTAGCGAAACCACATCTCTCAAGAAGATTAATTGAACGAAAATTATCTGTAATAACTGTTGCTTGGACTCTTACAATGCCTATATAATCAGCAAATTTTAATATATTCTTTATAGATTTTAACATCATACCTTGACCCCAAAAATTAGGATCTAGATCATAGCTTATTTCTGCTCTATGATGCTCTAGATTTATTATATTAAAACCGGCAGTACCTATTAATTTATTATCGTCTTTAAGGGCAATTCCCCAATAAAAGCTTCTATGATTTTTATATAAACTAGACCAATAACGTATTTCTTCTCTAGCTTCTTCTAAGTCTTTAGGTCTATTACTATCAGTTATATAAATAGCCATTTCCGACTTACTCATATAATTAAAATAATCTTGTGCATCATCTTCGACTAACGCACGTAAAACTATATCATTTAAATCAAGTACGGGAAAAGGAGCATATAAATATTCTCTATTTATCATACATATTCTTCTTTTCTTTGAAAAGTAGTATTTTTAAAGAAGGGTTAAAATAATTAGTAATACGAAGAGCAACTTCAAAAAGAGCAAGGAATCCACAAGACGGGAAACAGAAGCCGTTACTTAAACGTTCAATACCGCAGTACTTGTATGATGACGTAGCCAATTTTTGAAGTTCTATCTAAGTATTAACATATTTAATCGGGTCTTGTATATTATTCTTTTTAAAAGCATCAAGCCTTATCATACAAGCAAGGCAATTACCGCAAGATGAATCATCTTCAGTAGGTTCATAACATGATATAGTATTTTTGTAATCTACACCAAGCTCAATACCGGTTCTAATTATTTGCTCTTTAGTCATATCAATTAAAGGCGTATGAATAGTAATTTTTTTACCTTGTATTCCCATACTGGTTGCTAAATTCGCCATTTCTTCAAAAGATTTAATATATTCAGGACGACAATCAGGATAATTTGCCGAATCGCTTGTATGCACACCTATAAAAATGTCTTTTGCTCCTGTTACTTCTGCAAAACCGAGTGCATAACTTAAAAATATCGTATTACGAGCAGGCACGTAAGTAACCGGCACATCTTCAGGTAGTTCGTTTACGCCGTGATAATGCGGAACATCTATATTATCATCGGTTAAAGCAGAACCACCGAAAGCTCGTAAATCTATATCAACAATCTTATGCTGCTTGACGTTATATTCTTTTATAAACTCCTTAACTTTCCGAAGTTCTGCATTATTACGTTGTCCGTAATTAAAACTCATAGCATGAATTTCATAACCCATTTCCCTAGCTATTGCAAGAACCGTAGCAGAGTCTGCCCCGCCACTAACCAAATTAACTGATTTTTTTGCTTCTTTCATTTATATATACTAATTACTTATAAAAATAATTATAATATAATTAAATAGAAATTATATAGAAATTTTTATGACTATGAAAATATTACCTAAAGAACAAATTACTACTAAAAATAAAGACAGTGTTTTAATTAAAAAAGAAAAAAACTTTAATCTAAAAGGTATAAAATGAATACAACAATTATCAGGCAAGAGTACATCAAACATATCTACCGATGAAATAATGAAATTACCACGAGGTGAGTTCACATTAATAGATTAAACATCATTACGTACGATTAAAGATTTTATTACATGTATCGAAAAAATGCCTCTATGTCATTCCCGCGAAAATGGGCATCTAGTAAAACATATAAATATTCTTGACTAAATCCTCCTGATAATCTAAATTTACGTTGTTAATTTATGGCGGGTGTAGCTCAGTTGGTTAGAGCATCAGGTTGTGGTTCTGAGGGTCGCGGGTTCGAATCCCGTCACTCGCCCCATTTTCTTCCCTTAATACAAAATAATTAATAGACCTCTTTCATAACCTATCTTATAAAGAGGAATTTGAAGGAAACACGGAAGCGCTTACCGCCGCAGCGTACACACTAGTACGTGAGGATGCGAGTACCGGATTGACATACAAATTACCTTTAGAAGGAGGTTATGAAAGAGGCCTAATGGATATCAAACTTTTATATAGACTGGCTAAATATCTAAGGTTCTATAAAAAAGACTTGATCATCGTTATGATCTCTTTACTTAGCGTATCAGCTTCATTATTACTAATCGGTAGTGTTTTTAGCAATTTAGTTGATAAAGGCTTGAGCAAAGACCATATTTTATCGGTTGATAAATCTATATTATATATTTGTTTATTAATTATCATCTTAAGTATTGCTAGTTTTTTTCGTTCATATTTTATCAATAATGTTGCTGAAAAGGCAGTTAATCAAATAAGAAAAGAAGCTTATAGTAATTTAATTAATTATGAAATTGAAGAGTTTGAAGAACTAAAAATCGGCGATATAATTTCACGCCTAACAAATGATATAGATCAAATATCTACTCTCATCGTTAATTTCTTATCTTTTTTTATTCGCAATTCGGTGATGCTAATTGGCGGCGTTACCTTAATGTTTTTTGAAAGCTTTAAACTCGCTTCTATAGTAATTATTACCATTCCTATCTTATTAATTCCTTTAATTAAATTCGGCAAACATGTTAAGGCTTTATCTAAAAAAGCCTTGGAATCTAAGTCACTTTTAGCATCGGATATTGATGAAACTTTTAATAATATTAGAGCTATTTATGCTTTTAACCATCAAATAAAGAAAATTGCCGATTTTGATACTAAATTACAAAACTATTTAATATACTGCAAAACCCGTTTAAAAATCCGGGCTTTATTCTTTGCGATTTCAATAGCCGTTATATTTCTTGCGATTACTTTAGTCGTTTGGATCGGAGCTTCAGATATAGTGAAAGGTCATTTATCTGCCGGTCAAATTATATCATTTATTTATTATGCAATCATTGCCGGAGTTAGCTGTGGCGGTATTTTTGAGCTACTAAGCGAAATGCATTTACCTATTACAGCCCTTGAGAGAATAATTACAATTATAGATAAGACACCTATAACACATAATAATTATTTAGAATTAAATAATTCCGATCCAATCTCGATAGAATTTAAAAATGTTGATTTTACCTATCATTCAAGACCTAATTTAAGGATTATTAATAATATGTCTTTGAAGATAAATGCCAATAAGTTTCTTGGTATTGTAGGTAGATCAGGTGCAGGAAAAAGTACTTTGATGCAGTTACTGCTGTGTTTTTACCGGCAAGAAAGCGGCACTATCCTTATTAACAATCAAGATATAATTCTTTTAAATCCTGCCGAAATTCGTAAATTAATTGCCTATGTTCCCCAAGAAGCTAGCATTTTTTCCGGCACTATAAGGTCCAATATTATATTCGGTAATAATGAAGCAAGCGACGACGAAATAAATGAGATAATAAAAATTACGGGAATAGAAGAATTTGCTGCTAAACTTCATGACGGTATAAATGCTAAAATCGGTGAAAGAGGGGTTAGATTATCAGGAGGACAGAAACAAAGAATAGCTATTGCTAGAGCATTACTACGCATGCCACAAATTTTGCTTCTTGATGAGGCAATGAGTGCTTTAGATACGATGAGCGAACAGAAATTATTCAATGCTATAAAAAAAATAATGAAAGGGAAAATTATTATATCAATTGCCCATCGAATTAGTAGTATAGAATCAGCTGATCGTATTTTAGTAATAGATAAAGGAATAGTAGCAGCTAGCGGAACGCATAATGATTTATCTAAAAATTCAGAAATCTATCGCAATATCTGTAGAGAACAGTTAACAATATAAAGGGGTATGTCATTCCCGCGAAAGCAGGAATCCAGTCAACCTTAATGTCATACCACGACTTGATCGTGGTATCTTAATCTGTGACACAAGATCCCGTGGTCAAGCCACAGTATGATACTGAACGCTTTTTACTGGATTCCCGCTTTCGTGGGAATGATAATAAAGTAGATAATTGATATATTTGTTACAATAAAAGTTCCTTAGTATAAAAAAATTTAAATGTTTAATATAATTTAGCTTGAAAGCTGCCGTGGCTTTGTTATAATCGTAATTACAAAACAAAAAAGGTTTACAAAATGAAAAATTTATTAAAGATTTTATTAATTCTAGCTTTCGCAAGCCCAGTATTTGCTTCATCAATGCAAATGCCTGACCCAGCTTCAGTTACAACAACCCAAATACAAGCTATGAGTACTGACGATCAACAAGCTTGGGTTGCTAGTTTAACAGCAAATCAGTATAATATGTTAAGTCCTGATGTTCAAAAGTGGGTAATGGAGAATACTACCGATGCTCAAAAACAAGCTTTAGGAATTAATCAGTAATATTTTAATTAATTTTTAAAATTGATATATGTTAGAATAATTATTCTTAACATATATCACTAAAAGTTTCTGCTTTCACTTCCTTTCAGTCTTCCTGTTATCGTGTCATGTATATACTCATTGATAAATAAAAATTGCTAGATGAGTATAAATATTCATTTATTCTTTCTTTAGTAGAATAATACACTAATTATTGTAAGCTATAAGAATATAGAAAGCTAATTTGTTGTATGGCTTTGCTGTCATTCCTGCGTCCTTATTTATGTCATCCCTGCGAACCATTGTTGCGTGGAGCTGTTTTTCCGTCATTGCGAGAAAATTTACAATAGTAAATTGACGAAGCAATCTTGGAAAGAATTCCTGAGATTGCCACGCTCACTAACGTTCGCTCGCAATGACGACTTGGTATCCACGCAACAATGGCTCGCAGGGATGACATCGAGCAGGATTTCGGATTCAACAATACTTTGCTCAAACAACCTAAAACTAATAATTACTTATTACCGTAATCATCATGGAAATACTCGCTGGAGCGGAAATAGATTTATTCGTTCTAAGTTTCCCTGAAATACAAGATACATTTAACCTTTCAACTTTTATGACGGAACTACTACTCGGTGTAAATCTAACCGCTTATTGTATTACTTCGCTTATAGTCGGTAATTTAGGAGATAGATACGGATGCAGACCGATTATTATACTCGGTTTACTGATTTTTAATCTTGGTAGTTTTATTTTGTGTATTTGCAAATAATTATGAAGCTATATTATTTGGAAGATTTTTGCAAGGATACGGGATATCTCATCGGTTGCAGTGCTAGTATATGTTGTTCTTGCCGATATTTATTCGGTACAAGAACAGCAAAGATTAATGGGCATTTTAAACGGCACTATTGCTCTTTCTAGGGCAATAGCACCGGTTATAGGTAGCTACATCAATTTATTTTGAGGCTGGCGTGGCAATTTTGTTTTGTTGCTTATAGTAGGTTTGATTAGTCTAATTCTTGGTATATTATTTATTCCAAAAAGAGAAGTTAATAAAAAAATATGTATTTCTTTAAAAGAATATATACCTATCTTCAAATCGCCAAAAGCTATATATTATATACTTACAATGATATTTCTTGCACAAGGATATTGGATATTTATCGGGATTGCTCCTATTTTATATATGCAAGATTTAGGTGTAACTTTAGAATATTTCGGACTTTATCAAGGAGCAATGGTGGCTCTATTCTCAATTATGAGCTTTTCAAGCGGTTATTGCTTTAAAAAATTCGGTATTAGAAATTGCTTCTATTTTGGAGTTATATTTATAATACTATTCCTACTAGGAAATAGCATATTAGTTGTATATAATATTAATAATCCTTTAACCATAACAATAGTTACTTTATTATTATCTCGTGGCGTGATATATCCGATTAACATATTATGGCCGCTGCTTTTAGAAGCTATTCTGGACGGTAAAGCTCGTATGACTGCTATTTTTACTTCGGCTAGATTGATTTTAACGGCATTTGGGTTGCAATTAGTAGGATTTTTAACGGTACTTTTACCCCTCTTGGCATTACTATATCCATTGTTACGCTATTTGGGTTAGTAACATTACCTAAATTATTTAAGTACGATAAAGCCTTTGAGATTTCTAGTAACGTGTAGATGTCTTTATGTCGTCATTGCGAGGAAAAACTGTAAGTTTTGACGAAGCAATCTCAGGAATTTGTTATTATTTCATAAGATTGCCACGCAGCCTACGGATGCTCGCAATGACAAAAAAGCTGATTCACGCAGGAATAAACGGATGTGAGAAAAAATAAAAAAATGATCAATAACAATTTTATCTTCAAGATAGCTTTCAGATATTTTAGAGCTAAGAAAAACGAAAAATTTGTTTCTATTATTACTGCCTTTTCGTTAGTAGGCGTAATGATCGGCGTTGCAGCATTAATAGTAGTCATGTCCGTTATGAACGGTTTTCATATAGAGCTTACTAAAAATATTATCGGGTTAAATGGGGATATAGTAATAAATCGGCAAGGTGGTAGTATTGATAACTATGAAGAGATTAAAGCTAAACTCCTAAAACAAGATTATGTAAAGCATGTAACATTCATTGCCCACGGTCAAGCTTTGGCTCTTGGTAAAAATAATAATAGCGGTGTACTTGTTAAAGGTATGAAATTAAAGGATCTAAGTTTAAGAAATGAAATTTTTAAAAATGTAAATTTTGGTAGTTTTGATAATTTTCACGGCAAAAACGTAATAGCACTCGGAGAACAATTAGCAAGCAATTTAGGCGTAACCGTTGGGGATAAGATTAGATTAATTTCACCGAATTCAGTTTCTACCGCCTTTGGTAGTATGCCAAGATCAAAAGAATTTAAAGTTATCGCAATTTTCAATAGCGGTATGTATGATTATGATTTGACAACGATATTAATGCCGCTTACCGCAGCACAAAATTTCTTATCTCTTGGCAACGATATTAATTTAATCGAAATTAATAGTCTAGATCCCGATAAAGCTCTCGCATATTCATATAAAATACAATCATTATTAGGTCCAAACCTATATGTATTTAATTGGCAAACCTTAAATTCGCAATTTTTAAGCGCTCTTGCTGTTGAGCGTACGGCTATGTTTACTATTCTATCTTTAATTATTACGGTTGCCGCCTTTAATATTATTTCAAGCTTATTTATGCTTGTTAAAGATAAAACTTCAGATATCGCAATTCTTAGAACTATGGGAGCAAGCACTAAGCAAATAATGCTTATTTTTATCTATAACGGAATGTTTATAGGATTGCTTGGCACAACACTAGGTGTAATCCTTGGGGTTACCTTTTCTTATAATATTCAAACTATCAAGAATTATTTGGAGCGTATAACTGGTACTAAAATTTTCGAGGCAGCTATTTATTTTCTTTATAGTTTACCTTCAAAAGTAAGAGCTGAGGACATTATTTTAATTACCTCTTTATCTATAATATTGTGTTTTCTTGCAACAATTTATCCTTCTTATAGAGCCTCAAAATTAAATCCCGTGGATGCCCTAAGATATGAATAATACAGTCCTCATTTTAAAAAATATCTCAAAACATTACAGCCAAGGCAAAACTATTGTTAGAGTACTAGATGATCTTAATCTAACGGTTAATGAAGGTGAATTAATCGCTATAATAGGTTCTTCAGGTAGCGGCAAATCAACTTTACTACATATTGCCGGCTTGCTTGATAAACCTACAAACGGTCAAGTCATCATACCAAATAGCAAGTATCAAAAATATCATCTCATTCGTCTTCATTATTTAGGTTTTATCTATCAACAACATCACTTACTTAAAGATTTTACCGCTCTTGAAAATGTTATTATGACAAGACTTATTAGCGGTCTTGATCAAAAAGAAGCAATAGAAGATGCAACAAAGATATTAGATGATTTAGGGCTTGGGGAAAAACTCTATAATATACCCGGAGAATTATCGGGAGGAGAACAACAACGGGTCGCTATAGCTCGGAGCTTAATTAATAAGCCGAAAATTATTTTAGCAGATGAACCGACAGGTAATTTAGATCCCAAAACCACAAATGAAGTATTTAATTTATTTTTAAAAGTAGCAAGAGAACAAAATACCGCAGTTATTATGGTAACACATAACCATGAGTTAGCACATAAAATGGATAAATTATATAAGCTAAAGCATGGATTATTAAATATAGCTTGATTTAAAGCTCAAAAATTTTAATAATTATATGTAGATTCTGTGAAGATTTCTAAAAAGATTTAATTTTGGCTCTTTTTTGCTGCAAATTAGAAATTTTCACAGAACCTAATATTCTTTTAATAAAGGTTAGTAATGGCTGAGCCTATTATATTTACTCTTTTACTCGGAGATAAAGATCGGATATTAGAGAAAATAAACAAGCAGGAAACTCAAAATAAACTGTCTATTATCCGGCTAGAAGTTAATAAAGCATCACATATATCCGATAAAGAACGTATTTTTTCGGAGATCTTACAAGAATCCCGCGAAAAGGGCAAAACACCGATTTTTAATATTCAACTTAATAATAATAATGTAAAACCAATTTTTCGGGTACAAGATTTAATTAATTCACAAAATTTAAATATAAAAACTACTATTACTTTTAATCAATATAATTCATTACCCCAAAATTCTGAACTAGAAGCTTATTGGAAGCAAATTATGGAAAAAGTTGATCATGTTTTTTTTACAAATGAAGCAGATCAAAATTTAGCTATAGCCGATGGTATAGTACCAAAAGATAAAACCACTACAATTACGGATATAAGTTTAGTAACATCTGTTTTTAACAATCTTGTATATGATCGTAAAATTGATCAATTACTTTCCGGTACAATACCTGATAAAGAAAAGTTAGATAAAATAATAAAAAATGCTAAAAATCAAGGCGGTAGAGTGATTATAGAAACTTGGCCTCTTTCTGCAGACGAAGCAACAAATCTCATCACTGCTAAATTCGGTATTACCTCTGAAGATCAAATTTACGGATTGAAACTCGAAATTAATGAAATCTTAAAAGATCCAAATAATGCTGCTGAAAATTTTAAAAAATATATATCACAAATATCCAGGCAATTTCAAAAAGATTTAGGTAAAGCTGAGATAAATCCTATTGACTTTAATTTTAATACAAAGAAAGTTATGAATGATAGCCCTAAGGATATACAAGTAGAACAAACAACATCATATGAACCTCCAAAAGAAAACCAACCACAACCGCAAGGTTTTTTTAGAAGAGTTTTTAACTATTTTAAAGATATAGTAACTAGTTTTAAAGAAGCAATATTCGACAAAAAAGAAGAACTTAAAACTCAAGTAACTCCAACTACGGAAGCAAAGCCGACAATAACAGAAGAATCACTAACTACTGTTGCATCTTCTATAACTCAACCGCAACAATACGTTTCTAAAAGCTCTCCGGTTATAGGTTCAAGTCAAAAGCAGCAAGATAAGCCATTTAGTATGACAGAACAAGACTATAAAGTGATGAGGGCTGCTAGTACTACTTTGCACCATGATAATCCAAGTAATAATATTAATGATTTTAAATATGATCTTTCACAAGAAGATCTAAATAACATAAAAAAACCTGAATATTGGTATACTGAAAATGATATTGTAAATATCTTGACGGCAGCGTTAGATGACAAAAAAGTTTCAATACAACCGGCTATAACTTTAGCAAATACAGTAGTTAAGGAAGAAATGCTTAAAGATCTTACCATAAAAGGCGAAGAGAAAGAGAGAGCCTTAGCAGAAATTCAAGAGACAAAAGCAATGTTTAAAGATGCTCCGGAAGCAGAACGAAACAACGTTTTAAAAGACCTTGAGGCTAGAGAAAAAATAATTACTCTACCGGATGAGGAACGTAAAAAACAGAGTAATGCACTATTAAAAGAAGCAGAGTCTAAACAAAAAATTAACACAGATATTTTAAATAGAGCTGCTAAAGATATACAAGAAAATGGGAAAGAATGTGCAGTGATACCGATAGAGATGGGTACCGGACATTGGTGTAATTTATTTATGACTCATAGTAAAGAAGATAATCAAACTATTATAACTTTTAATGATTCTTTTGGGCATCCTATAGGTAGTAATAATAATATATTACCTGATACAATAAATAAAGCATTTGAAAATAAAAGACCTCCGCTTGTTATTGATGAACAAATCAAGCAGCAAAATAATAATTTTGATTGTGGTCCTTACTCCGTGGAGACTATGATTAGAAAAGCAAGCGGCAAGCCAATTCTTACTGAGAGCGAAGCTTTGAATAAAGGACCGGAGTTAAGAGAAAAGCATGCACAGGTCGTTATCGATAAACAGCAAGAGCGGCAAGCTAAAACTCAATTATCTAATCGTTGGACTAGTAAACAGCAACAAGAGAGCAAAGGCAGTAATCAACTTAGACATTAAAACTTATTTTAAACAATTGTAGACTCTTTAATAAATATATCCCATCCCTAATCCGCTAAAACTTGACGTTAGTGACTTATCACCTTTCGAAGCTGCTGAAAAGATTTTGGAGCATGTAGAGAATATTACTAGAAGTTACAAGAAAGAGCTATGATATATGAAAAACTTTTTAAAATATTTACTTACAATTTTTCTATTAACTTTTACAACTCAATCATTGGCTAATAAATATCTTTCTAAAGCTGATAATTTGTTTGGAATGAGTAAATTTGATTTCGCTCTTAAAGAGATTGATAAAGCTATAGAGCTAGAGCCTAATAACCATCATGCATATTTTGTTAAAAGTATTATTTTAACAAAATTAGGCGAAAATAAATTAGCTTTAAAAGCAAGCAATAACGCTATCAACCTAGATCCTAAAAATTCTAAATATTACTGGTTAAAATTTATGATTTTAGAAAAATTATATGAATACAAGTTAGCTAGTGAAGCATTTGATAAATATAAAGCATTAAAGCAAAAATTTCCTCAAGATATTATATTAACCGATAAAGGAGAATATAAATTAAAGAGGAAGAAGCTCTTAATGCTTTAATAGTAAGGAGACGAGTTTAAATTAGGTAAACACAAAGAAGCTTTAAAGACGTTTGAAAAAGCTATTGCATTAGATAATACTAACCCTATGGCTTATTCGTTAAAAGCTTTTGCATTATGTGATTTAGGAAGATATAAAAGCACTTATAGAAATAAATAAAGCATTAGAATTAGACCCAAATAATCTTGAGGATCAAACTATTAAAAAATTACTACAAAAGAAATTGCATAAAAAATGATTTAGGTAATAAATAATTTTAAATGCACTTACGTATAAATCAATTATTATAAATACCAGTACTAAATATTCTCCTTAAGCTAAATGAAAAGTTTTTTGAGAAAGCTGGTATTTTCGTTTAATCCAACATGGAAAGATTCGTGCTATTGTTTTAAGGCATGAATTTTTAACATACCGATAACGGTCGAGTAGATAGTGGGATTATAAGTCTTCAGCAAAGCCGTCAATAATTTCCGGTTTACCGATACGAACTTGTTGCTCAAAAATTTTATTTGCCAGTTCTTTAACACCTCTAAGCATTGACCCGCCACTGGTAATGATAGTTCGAGACGCTAGCGGTTGTCCCTTTGTTGCTTTATCATATTCAGCTTTTACCATTGATAATATCTCTTCTACTCTTGGTCCGATTATTTCAGTAAGCTTATAAATAGTAATTGCTGCATTAAGATTATAAAGACTGTCAATTTGCAAATCTTCTAAATTAATAATAGAATCTTTATCAAACGAAGATAATATTGCATTACCGTAGAGAACCTTTAATTTTTCTGCCGTAATAAGATCAATGCCAAACACTTTGGCAATATCGGAAATAATATGAAAGCTTCCTAAATTTATATGACTTGTATATATTATGTAAATAATTTGCAATTGGCTATAATTCCTAATATAATTACTTATAGTTAATTTATATTTTAACAAAGAATGACTACCATACTTGTGATCGTTATTATAATAATGATTGCCTTATCTGCTTTATTTGCCGCTACCGAAACTGCTATTACCGCTTCTTCCCCAGGGAAGATTCATAAGCTTAAAATCGCCGGTAATAAGCGTGCTAAAACAGTTTTAGAGGTTCTTAAGAAAAAAGAAAAGATCATAGGAACTTTATTAATAGGTAATAGTTTAATCAATACTGTTTGTACCACTATTGCTACTACTCTCTTTATTAGCTTTCTTGGAGATAATGGTCCCATTGTTGCTTCCGGCGTTATGGCTTTTATAATTATTGTTTTTGCCGAAGTAGTACCAAAAGCAATAGCCGTTGCTAAACCTGAGCAATTAGCATTAAAAATGGCTTCAACTATCATAATATTTTTAAAGCTTTTCAAACCTATTAATATTGCTCTTGATTACATTACAAAAATATTTTGCTTCATATTTCGTATTAATTTAAATCCTCAAATATCAGGAACGGAAGAAGTAAGAGGCGTGATTGAGCATTACCATCAAGAAGGCGGAGTTTATAAATCCGATCGTAATATGCTAGGCGGGATACTAGATATACGTAATATGACTGTATCGGAAATTATGACTCACAGAAGCAGTATTATAGCCCTTAATATTGACTTACCTCATGAAGTAATAATTAAAACTTTATTATCGGGGACTCATACACGTATACCTTTGTGGCAAGATAATAGAGATAATATAATAGGGATTCTCAATCTAAAAGATTTGCTTAAAGCCTTATACGAAAATAATAATGATGCAAAAAAAGTTGATATTAATAAACTTCTAACTCCACCTTGGTTTATCCCTGAGAATGCACTTGTAGTAGACCAGCTACATGCATTTAGAGAACGTAATAATCATTTTGCTTGTGTTGTAGATGAGTATGGTACTCTACTAGGTATTATTACTCTTGAAGATGTTATAGAAGAAATCGTAGGACCCATTACTGATGAACATGATAGACTTAATAATGAAATTATCAAGAAGTCTAATACCGAGTTCATTATAAAAGGAACTACGACTATTAGAGATATTAACCGAGCACTTGATTGGAATTTATCGGATGAGGATGCAAACACTATAGCAGGATTAATAATCCATAAAATTGCTAGAATTCCAAATCAAAGGGAAGTAATTGAAATATTTAATTTAAAGGTAATTATTTTAAAGAAAATTGCCAATAAGATTGATAGCGTAAAAATTACCGTATTACCTACTACCGAGGAAACAATAAACAGTGAGTGAAATCGGTAATTTTTTACTGCTAACAACGATGTGCTTAAGTGGGATGTCGGTACTATTGTCATTCCCGCGTAGGCGGGAATCCAGTATAACATATAAAAAATTAACTTCTTTACCAATAGTAAAATTATTTTTTCTGGATTCCCGCCTACGCGGGAATGACATTTACTTCTACATAGCTGCCTCATGTGCTATACTTGCCTTTTTTACCCTAGTCTATGCTTTTATTATCTCTGACTTTTCACTACAAAATGTTTTCTTAAATTCCAGTATTTTAAAACCTTTAATATATAAAATAGCCGGTAGTTGGTCGAGCCACGAAGGCTCAATGTTATTATGGTTTTGTTTATTACAAATCGTTAGTTGCTGTTATATATTTTTACTTGAAGATAACCGGCTTAAATTTTTATCTATTATCATATTATCAGCCATACAACTATTTTTTAGCAGTTTTATTTACTTTACCTCCAATCCTTTTAACGTGTTTTCTTTCGTTCCTAAAGAAGGGTTAGGCTTAAACCCGATGCTACAAGATATTGCTTTGAGCATCCACCCTCCTCTGCTTTATTTAGGCTATGTTAGCTATGTAGTACCTTTTACTACTGTTTGTGCTATGTTACTTACCACTGTCATCCCGTGGTTTGACCACGGGACCTTGTGCCACAGATTGCGTCCTGAGATACCGCGGTCAAGCCACGGGATGACACTTATCCATCTTCTCAAAACATTTTCCAATATCGGTATCTTATTTACTACTATCGGCATTAGCCTTGGTTCTTGGTGGGCATATAGAGAACTCGGCTGGGACGGATTTTGGTTTTTTGATCCGGTAGAGAATATTTCACTATTTCCTTGGTTATCCGGAATTATGCTCCATCATTCTATAATTGTAACGACAAAAACCGGACGCATGCAAAGTTGGACGATAATTTTATCTATCATTACTTTTTTGTTGGTAATATTTAGTACTTTTTTAGTACGTTCCGGTTTTATTACCTCAATTCACTCTTTTGCATTCTCACCTGAGAGAGGAATATACTTGCTTGGAATATTTTTGATTATGGGGATTGGAGGATTGTGTGTCATCCC
Organism: Candidatus Rickettsia colombianensi; assembly: GCF_003664375.1. NCBI lineage: Bacteria > Pseudomonadati > Pseudomonadota > Alphaproteobacteria > Rickettsiales > Rickettsiaceae > Rickettsia > Candidatus Rickettsia colombianensi. Next base: position 45,303 of record NZ_RAQN01000009.1, on the reverse strand, counting down.
GCGGCTTGACCGCGGGATCCAGTTAAAAGTATTATCAATTGTTTTTTGGATCCCGCGGTCAAGCCGCGGGATGACAGCAATAGAAAAAGCCATACTCCTCGGTAATATATTCTTCCTACTTAGCCTTATCGTACTAATAGCTGCCACACTTTATCCACCAATTTACTCTTTATTCGACGATAAACCTATTATTATTAGTGAAACATTTTTTGTTAATAATTTTATTATATTCGTTATCCCTATTCTTGGTACCATAGGATTATTTACTACCAGAATCTCTATTAAAAAACATATTATAATTCTAATATTATCTCTAATAATTACTTATTTAATATCATTAAAAGTAACATTTAGTGTTATATCGATTTTAACTATAATCGCATCTATATTTCTTATGCTTCATAATGTTCATTATCTTTTGGTTAAAACTAATTATTTTAGAAATAGACTTAAAGCAAGTAACGCTAGTATGATACTTGGGCATTTCGGTTTTGCACTAATTAGCTTTAGTATCACTATGAATGCATTATTACAAAGCGAAATGGATTTTACCGGCAGAGTAGGAACAAGTAAAACTTTTAACGAATTTAAAGTAACATTGCAAAATATTAAGTTTGCTCAAGGTAAAAATTATTATAGACAAATCGCTGAATTTTGGCTTGAGGATGATAGCCGTAATATAACTATATTAAAACCGGAAAATAGGCTTTATATAGTTGAAAAGAGTTTATCGCAAGAAAGCGATATATACTCTTACTTATCATATGATCTTTACGCAGTTTTAAGTAATATAGACGGCGATATAATCCATGCTAAAATATATTACAAGCCAATGATGAGCTTTATTTGGCTTGGAATTATTCTCACCGCTTCCGGCTTTTTTATTGCACTAATCAGAAAAAATTCTAGCTAATGTGATATTTTGTTGCATGGATCAAAAAACGCGTTCGTGTCATACCGTGGCTTGACCACGGTATCTAGAAAAACAACTTAAAATACTAACAATTTTAGTATTTTAAACTGGATCCCGCGATCAAGTCGCGGGATGACAGAGGTGGAATTGATCCACGCAATAATGAATTCATACAACAACACTAACTAATTAACTAATTGAACCATCACATTTAAGGTTTTAAATTTTTATACTATTCGGATGATCATCTCCGAATTTTTCTATTTGATTATTACGGAATTTTTCATACCAAAATTTCTTAGGTAAAGTGCAACTAGCTTTAGCGGCTGCAAGATACATATTACTTATTTCATACACATTTTTCATATTTTCTTTATAGTTATTCCAATATATATTTTCAGCAGTAGCATAATCATCTACCGCCTCCTCATTTTGATTAAGTAACACTAGTGCATCCCCTTCAGCAACAAACGTTTTTGCCAAATTTATATCCGGTGATATAATAATCTCTTTGTTAGGTCTAGTTGGATCATTAAGAAAAATTGCTTTAGCTTTTTTAGCGTATTCTAGAGCTTCGGTAACATCACCTAAACCTAGCTTTGCTCTTGATTTTTGAGTAAAAATTCGTCCAAATACTTGATTTTCCTCTTTTTTACTCGATTTATTCATATCATATACTTGTTCTAATAAAGAAAGAGATTCCTGATGTTTCTTAAGATTATTTAATACATCTACTTTAATGAGATATGAACCGGTAAGAAATCAATCTTGAGGTTTCATGCCGTTTTCGATATAAGCATTTACACTATCGTCAATTCTTCTCAAGGCCTCATAATTCTTACCTTGAATACTAAACAATTTAGATTTTGCATAATATATAGTGGCCGTATCAGTTATATCTACTAGATTTTGATTGAACATATCTTCCATCATTTGGATATTTTTTCTGCTTCTTCTAGATTTCCTAGCTGAATATTGGATATAGCCGAACCGAAAACTACATTACATTTTATGGAATCATATCCTTTCACTTCATCAAATACCTGCTTAGCTTTCGTATCATATTCAATTGCTTTTTTAGGATCCGACCAAGTTCTATAATACCATCCTATGCGTCCTAAATATGCAGCATAAGCAAATTTTTCTTCATTATTCATTGTCCATAATTTAAATTTACCTTTTTGATCGTTTTTATCAAACCAATTTACTAATTTTTTTGAGTTATATAAATCGGAAGAATTAGCATATTGTATTAATAAATTTAATTTTAACTCTAAAATTTTTATCGATATATCGTATTTTTCTGCATTTTTTGTAATTATTTCAATATTATCCGATATAGTTTTAGCATTTCTAAAAATACGCCCCTTTATAAACTTTTAGGTATAGAACTTAAAAGATTAGTAACACTACGTTCAAGATATTCTTTATTTCCTTTATCTCCATTTATTTGTAATATTTTGTCAGCTATAACATCATGCATTTCAAATATCGGATTAACTTCATTAGGCTCAATATTAGAGATCAAAGCAAATTTAGAAAGCTGATAAATATCATCGTCTAGACTATTCTTATCTTCAGTAATAGAATTTAATAATTCTTTTGAAAAACTTTGATTATTAAGCAATGCTATCCCATCTAGTAATCTCTTGGCACTAGGCTTTAATTCATTACTAACAAGTTTTATATTTAGCTCAATTTTATCCTTAGAGGCTTTTATCTTTTTCTTGTATTCTTCTAAGTTCAAACCTTGTATTTGATTTAATATTTGTGCTCCTTGAACTACGAGAATCGGATAACCTCCAAATTCTTGAGTCAAAAAATTTATTAATTCCGGATTTTTATTTTCCAATATATTGTTTGCAAGTAATGCAGCTTCCGGCTTAGTGAAAGCGTTTGCTTTGATTATGTTAGACAATAATTCAGCGTCTTGGGAACAAAATATAATATTACCATTATATTCCCAATTAATAAAATCCTCTATTTTCTTATTCTCGCCTATTTTTAAATTATCAAATACCAATAACCATTTATCTTTACTTGCTAGATAAGATAAACCATTAAATCTTTCCTCATCACTGCCATATCTTCTGAAATCACCGGTGATTTTACCCCAATATTAATAGCTTTAGATAATTTAAGTAATTGCTGCTCTATATTTAGATTACAATCAATAAACCAAATTATGTTATAGTTATCTTTATTTTCATAAGCGTACATTCTAGCAAGCTGCGTTTTACCCATACCGCTTACCCCTACTACACTAGATTGCTTATATTTATTAAGATTTTCTTTTAGCTTTTCCAATTGCGATACATGATTTATGAAATAACCGGTACAACTAAATTAGATATTTGACTTTGAGCAAATATACTTCCGCTTATTAGAAGCATAATAATCACTAATATATATTTTTTCATAATATTTATTAATTTTAAATTTCTAGCTGTAAAGCTAAATATCTTTTCGACTAAAAGTCAATAAAAATTTTGAGTTAGGTTTGGCGAAGTGTTATTACATGTATACTATGTTGCGTGGTTCGGCTTTTCCGTCATTGCGAGAAGGTATTGTTGCGTGGAGCGGCAAAACCCACTGTGTCACCCCGTGGCTTGACCACGGGGTCCATAAAAACAACTTATAATGTACATTATTTGTCTATTTTTCCTGGATCCTGCGATCAAATCGCGGGATGACAGGAGAAAAACCGATCCATGCAACAAGGTCTACGGTTGCTCGCAATGACGACTCGGTATCCACGCAACAATGCTCTACGAGGATAAACAAAAATTGGGATATAGAATAAAAAAAGCCCCCTTTTTTCAAAGAGAGCTTTTTTCTTAAGGAACTTATAAACTTGCTAATCGGGAGCGATTAGAAGTTTACACGGACTTTTAGAGTACCTTGATGTGCAGTATATTTACTTGCAATCTGAGCATCGTAACCGACTCCGTATTCCATCTTAGCATCAGGTCTTATGCTTGCACTTAAACCTAAATTATAAGATGTTTTAGCTGTTCTGTCAGGCTGGCTGATGAACGGAGTAACTTGTCCGTCTAACACAGACTGAGTTTTAGATAATCTACCGTTTACTTTGTGAACCACAAAAGCGTGAGCTTCCGGATATACCACAAGATCAGTTATGTTCATAGTACCGCCGGCTACTTTAGCACCTACTATTAAATCGGTTCTATCGCTAAACTTGCTGTTAACTTGCTTGTTTGCAACTGTTGTACCAGTTTCTTTGTAGTTTTCGTCAGAAGACTTTAAGTAGCTAAGTCCTGCCATTGGAGTTACTAACACACCTTGCATTGCATTGTAATCATAACCGACTGTTAAGTTACCGCCGAATGTCATGTTATCGTAATTACCAGCAGCAATTTGCTTGCTCATATTACCGTTAACATCGAAAAAGTAACGCTGACTTTTGTTCTTCACTTGGTTTAAGCTAAATATTGCACTACCTTGAGCAAAGAAATTCTCAACAAGCTGCTGGGCACCATATAGAGAGAATGAGAAACCGTTAACGTTAGTTTTATCACCTTTCTTATAATCTTGGTGTTTTATATCAGTTTTAGTGATACCGATAGCAGCACCGATCATTAAGTTATCGTTAGCTAGCGTATCTAAACCGATTAGGACACCGGTGGTTTTAGCTTTATAACCAGCTAAACCGCCTTTCTTACTTTGATGTGCATCAGTATAGAAAGATTTTGCCCATATACCGTAAGCTACATTATCAACAGCCTCGTCACCTGCAGCAACCGCAGCCGGTACTGCTCCAGCTTCAGGTCCAGCCATTTCAGCAGTTTCAGGAGTACCTAAATATCTAAGAGCACCTAATCTGTTACCAAGTTGAGCTTGGATATCTTTTGCTACATCTAATTGTGTATTAGTTACGGCCGCACTTGTACCGGTAACGATAGCTCCGACAAAGTTAGCAGAATCAGCACCATTTTTAGCTAAAAGAAGATTATTATATGCTGCAGTATTAGTTGCATTTGCAAATGTTGTAACGTTCTGACCTATACCCGGTGCACCTGCAAATTGGCTACCTGCAATATCATTAGTAACTATATTTGCTGCATTGTTAGTACGTGTTATTACATAATCTTGGTTAGCATCACGTATTAAACCGTATTTTACGAAACGATTATCTCCGGTTACAGCAAAGTTAAGACCTCCTAAAGTACCGTTAAATCTAGCACCACCTTGAATTAAAGTATAAGTTTGTGTACCACTGAAATTTGTATTGGCATTATCTTGTACGTTAATGGTTGTTGTTCCTGTAGTTGTTGCATTAACTTGAGCCCCTTCCGCGATAACGATGTGACCTATATTACCGTTTGCTACTGTTAAAGTAGTTTCAATAGAAGTATTGCTTCCCCATGTTGAAGTACCGCTTGCAAATGTTAAGATATTTGTATCAAGATTGATTTTACCGTTAATAGCAGTAGTACCGCCGCCTAAAATTACATTAGAATTTAAAACCCCTAAGTCATAAGTACCAAAGTCTATGACTTGTGAATAAATATTTCCTTGTAATCCTGCACCATTATCATTACCTGTAAACTTAACAGAAGCTACAGGAGTATCTGAAGCACCTATATTACCAACATACGCATTACCTAAATAAGTTACGGTACCGTTATTAGCTTTAGTAGTAACAATCATACTTGTAGAACCAGAAAATGTACCGTCAGCAAATCTTACATTAGCGTTACCGTTAACACTTCCAAGAGTAATTTTACCGTCAAAATCTGTTCCGGCTATACCGCCTGTAGTAACAGTTACACCGTCATTAATTGTTACGTTAGTTGCAATAATACTACCTAAGTTGTTATAGTCTGTAGTAAACGTTACTTGCTTTAACTTTGGATTACCATTCTCTATACCTAAGCCATAAATCGTACCAGGGGTATTAGGAATACCGCCGCTAAGAATTACAGTACCTTGATTATTTTTTATAGTTCCTATACCTGCATATAATGTAGTAGTATTAACAGCAATACCATTATCGCTTCCAAGACCTAGACCTACAATATTATTTTGATCACCGATTACTTGACCATCAGCGATTACACTATCCACACCTGATACGACTACAACAGGAACATTAAAGTTACCTGCTGGACCATTATTACCTACGGCACTTTTAATTGTTAAAGGAACTATGTTGCCTGCATCGTTGAATGGGATGCCGCTAGGTAAGAATAAAACTGCACTTACACTTGCATTTTCAAAAGAAATTGTATCAGTCGCCGCACCATGATCATTACCTGCATTACCTATCTCATTAACCACTATGTTACCGGGACCAGAAACTGTTATTTGTTTTACAGCATTAACAGGTGCAGCTTGTTTGTTTAATGTTACGATAATAGGACCGGTGTTAACGAATTCTAACATACCGGTACCATCGGCAGATGCGACAAAGTCCGCAGTATAGTTACCACCGATTTGTAAGGTAGAATTACCTTCAATTGTAGTTTCACCGTTAAATGTTGCGTTACCTAAGAACTTAGCAGTAGTACCATTATCTAATGTTACAGTATTAAGCTTATTACCTTGCTGTCCACCAACTGTACCGCTTACTATATTTGTTCCACCTGCCTTAAAGCTGAAAGAACCCATGTTAGCAGCAGCAGTAGTAATGTTAGTGGCGTATAAATTAACACCTTGACCTACATTTAATACAGTGTCTATAGCAGGTGCAAAATTAATCTCTGCAAGTGGCTTTGCAGCGCTACCTAAATTTGTACCGGCTGCAAGAATTGTATTATTAGCTCCAACAGGATTAAATATTATTTTACCTTGATTTGCAGCATTTGTAGTTTTTGTTATTAAGTAAGTATTATGAGCGAATTGTACTGAACCGTTATCTCCAATAACTAACTCGTTAATAGCAACATCACCGTCATTTAAAGCTGTTTTACTTGAGCCGATATTAAATTGTCCAAGAGTTTTATTATTAGCTCCAATAATACCGATATCACCGCTAATAGTTAAAGTTTGAGCATTTGTTAGGCTACTCGCATCAACAACGCCTGTTTGATCAGTATTTATAGCTAAATCAAAATCAACTAAAATATTATTTTGAGTACTTGTTAATTTAATAGTACCACCAGCTTGGAAATTAATCATTCCACCGGCAGCGCCGATAATATTTGCTCCACCAAGTGTTAATGTTTTTGAAGCATCATTAGCTAAAGTAATCCCTTGTAACGCAGCATTACCACCACCATGACCTATATCACCAGTAATTGTAGCACTTCCATCTAACTGAATAGAACCACCGGCAAGAGCACCGCCAATAAGAGCAGTTTGGTTAACATTACCGGTGATAACTGTATCGTCGGCAAGTTTAAAGATAGAACCGGCATTTCCTAAACGTAACTCAGCAGTATGTGTTCCTGATAAATTAACAATCCCAGCAGCACTAGCTTCGATTGCCGTAATCTTATTTGTCACCGGAGTATTTGCATTCGCACTGTTTAAAGTACCGGCACCGAGGAAAGTTATTACACCTGCAGTGTTACCGGCATTGCTCGCATCACCTGTAAAATTACCTGTAAGAGTCGGAGCATTAGCAGCAGCAACTATAATTTGTGAGGCAGTATTACCAAAATCAACAGCACCAAGTGTTGAAGAAATAGTCATTGTAGTTGTAGAAGCTGCTTTGAAAGTTGTACTACCACCGTTACCTACATCAACTTGTTGTTGGAAAGTACTAGTACCACCGTTAACTGTTACATTTTTAGCAAAAATTTGGTTTGTAATTGTAGCATTATTTCCACCAACAGCAGTAACAATAAATTGCTGAGCACGATTTGCATTATTTGTACCAACTACTGCAGTAAGACCTGGAGCAGTAGTACCAAATGTACCAGCTACAGCTGTAGTATCAAAATGTATTATACCATTATTATCTCCACCGTCACCTGCACCACCACCAAGTGTAGTACCATTAAGGACAAGAAAATTGGCAGCATTACCGTTACCACCTGCTTTAGCAAGAAGATGCAATGTACCGCTACCTTGAAGATTTATAACATTACCACCGTTTTGTAATGTTAAATTAACATTACCTGCTACATCAGAACTTGAATTAAAACGTAAAAGGCTTTCATCGTTAACATTAAGAGTTTTAACAGCAGCAAAACTATTATCCTGTACTTCTAAACCTTTAGCTTGGTTACCAATGCCGCTACCGGCATTAGTGACATTTAAAACAGCACCAGCGTTAGCTGCATTAGCAATCTTAGCATTAGCACCAAGTATAATACCGTTATTAGTATCTGCAGGATTAAAGTTTAATGTGAAAGCAAGATTAGCGAAATCGATTGCACCTAAACCATCATAAATATTGACTTGATTAGCCGCAGCACCTAGACCTTGTGTACCTGTTAAAGTTAAGAGTTGACCTGCTTGATTGACAGTAATATTAGCTAAACTAGCATTTCCTACTCCTACGATAGAACCAATGTTTAATGATTTACTTAATGTTACAGCTTCTGCATTACCACCTGTATCGATTATGAGAGCAGCTACGTTAAACCCTACAGAATCTAAGATAACTTGATTACCATTATTAGCAATTCTAAGAGTATCACCAGCAGCAGGAGCCTGTGCTGGATTCCAGTTAGCAGGAGCATTAAGAGTTGTATTACCATTAGTAGATAATAAAGCACCCATAGCTGAGCCTGTAAAACCGGCCACTATGGTAGCTGTAGAAGCAGTTACCAATCCTGCGGAAATTAATTTTTTTAGAAAATTTGGTTTTTGAGCCATAATTTTTTTTTCCTATATTTAAGTTAAAATTTAGTATCTAGTATTAAAATAAACTTATCAAACTTGAGTCAATATATCCCACATTTGATAAGGAAATAACCTAATATTTTGTTTCAATAGTTTCTAAACCACGGGCTGAGCATACTATATATTGTATATAATTACAAGCATCGCCGTAGTTTTTTTATAAAGTTTTAATAAATGTTATATTTTTATCACAACTATATCATTCCGTGGTCTCGGGGTTGTCATTGCGAGCAGCCATAGACCTTGTTGCATGGATCGGCTTATCCGTCATTGCGAGAAAAAACTACAAGTTTTGACGAAGCAATCTCAGGATATTTAACGAGATTGCCATGCTCCCTACCTCCCTACGGTTGCTCGCAATGACGAGAAAACTACTCTTCGTTAAATATTAGCACTTCAGCAGTATTTTCCCATTTTAGCATTTCGTCGTATTTAGTATGCCAAATACGCATAATTTCTTTTTCATATTCTACAATTTGCTCTTCTAATCCTTCAAATTGTTTCACCATTTGACGTGCTTTAGAAAGTATCGTGTCATTAGTAACATCAAAAACTTTTTTCAAATGAAGGTCTTGTTCTTCTTTGTAATTTAAATGAGCCGCTCTACCAAGTTCGGCATCTTTATGCATATCTTCACTTCTTATCTGTATTTCAAAATTACGCTTAGAGTGTAAAAGCTGCATTATATTATGAAGAGACTGATAGCCGTTGCTTTTTGGTCTATTGATATAATCTTTGGTGTATAACCAATCTAAATGCGGAGAACTCGTAACTACGTCCAAAGCATTATAGCATAGAGCTTCAGATTTAACTATAATCCTACATGCAATTAAGTCTTTCAATGCATCAATCGGCACTTCTTTCCTTTTCATCTTTTTTAAAACAGAATAAGGTTCTTTAAGACGCATATATATCTCATTTTCTATATCTGCTTTATTTAAATCTTCTTTAAGCAGATTAATAATATCACAAATCAAATCCCCTCCTGCTACCTAAAATTCTATATATCTCTATTCTCAGTAAATATTACCTATAGCTTTTAGAACTTAAATCCACAAGACTTTTCATAATATTATTCAAGTAATTTATAAAATTAATTCTTTAACTAAAAATTAAAAAACAAATTAATAGTAAAAATAAATTTTTTCAATATAATTTGTTTAATTAATTTTAACTTAGATTAATTGAATAAGCTCCTTAATAGCCATTTTACGGCTAAATACCTGCCGTTGTGCAGTTCCGTTGTCATCCCGTGGCTACGACCACGGGATCTTGCATCACAGACTGTGTCCTAAGATACCGTGGTCAAGCCGCGGTATGACATTAAATAAATAATAGCATTCAAGCAATAAACAAGTCAGAAAATTTATCTATAGAACCTTCCGAAACACTTCCTAAAACTTCAGACATTTTGTTAAATTCTCCGGTACATTCAAGCACTATATCTATGCCTACATCTAAAACTCCTTTGGTAATATCTGCCATACTACCGCTTAAAGCTTTCATATCTATTGCATCGGAAATAATAAGCCCTTTAAAACCAATATTATTTTTAATATAATCGATAACTATTCTGGATAGAGTTGCGGGGTTGTTTGGATCAAGAGCTTTGTAAATTATATGTGCCGTCATAGCAAGCTTAATATTATCGTGCTTCGCTAGCTCCTTAAATACTTTAAAATCTGTTTTTTCTAACTCTTCTATACCAGCATCGACAATCGGTAATTTTTTATGGCTATCCACCGTAGCTCTACCATGACCAGGAATATGCTTAATGCAAGCTGCGACTTTCTCTTCTTGTAATCCGTCTATAGCAGCTAAACATAAAGGTACGACTACTTCCGGCTCTGAGCAAAAACTTCTATCTCCGACTATCTTGTCTGCTCCTTCGTGGATCAAATCCGCTACCGGTGCAAAATCTAGATTAATGCCTACTTCTCTTAGCTCTTTGCCTATATTGCTATAGTTTTGTTTGCACTCTTGCACATCAACGAAAGTTTGAGCAGCCGGAGCGTTATAAAAAGTCGGTGCTATGAGCCTTTTTACCCTACCACCCTCTTGATCTATAGAGATGATAGTATTTTCCCCTAATACTTCTTTTATATCTGCAATAAGCTTAATAAGGGCTTCTTTATCTTGCTCACCGTTATCATTCTTTCTAATATTACGACGGAATAAAATTACACCTAAAGGATTATGCTCTTCAAATAATTCTCTTTCGGCATCGGTTAATTCAGGACCGGATATACCTATAATGACCGGCTTTACCATTTGTCTATTGTCATAATATGCTCCTTTCTTTAAAACGTGATATGACAAGTACTATACGCAAGTCATCGAGGAATCGGCAAGAATTTTTTTTATTTGAAGAGATAAATTATGAAAGTTGGTAAGTAATACATCGATTCTACTCGATGAACTTGAAAAATTGGCTGAGTCGTCTTTATAAGCCCTCGGATACTCACGTACTTCTGTATGCTCCGCTCCTCGGCTTACAGACTCCTCGCTCTTTTCCAAGTTAATCTTCGTATAACTCGTTTTGCAGCAAGATTTTTGAAGTAAATCAATATCATTAGCAGTATAATATTTTCTATTATTTATTTTATAATTAGATAAATCAGGGATTTTTGTCTCTAGATATCTTAATTGATGTAAAGCAATATTTAAATGCTTAATCACTTCACTAGCAGAATAATATTTTTTTGTTAGATTATTTGTCATGGTTGTTGATTAAAGCTTTTAATTTGGAAGAAGGGACAAAACGTAAATTCTTTTTTGATTCTATAATTACCGATGATTTGGTATGAAAATTTATTCCGGGACGTGGATTTTTTTGTTTAACCTCAAAGCTACCGAAATTCTTTAAAGTTAATTTTTGTTTCTTTGCTATTTCTAAAATGTTAGAAAAAACCGTATTAACTATTTCTTCACATAAATTATTTGAAAAACCCAATTTGGAGCTTAACATAGCTGCAATTTTTTCTTTGGTAATAGTCATAAATAATACCGATTTTTAAGGGTATATTGTCCGCAGTCATTGCGAGGAGAAACTATAAGTTTCGACGAAGCTATCTCAGGAGATTATCCTACTTTATGAGATTGCCGCGTCGATGCTACGCATCTCCTCGCAATGACGTTAAAAAATTACGAATCTGCTTTTTCTTTATCGTTATTATATTCATTAATCATTAATATTTTTATTTAGCTCTTCTAATTTATCCACTAGGTACTGACGTATTTTTTCTTGCTTCTTGCTTTCTGCTTTTTTATAATCTTCCATTTTTGCTTTTACATCATCTATAGATTTTTGCAGTTCTTCACCTTTTTTATCTTTCTGATCTTTCACATTCTTTTTTATCTCTGCAACGCTTTGGGCTATCTGATCATAAGTATTGCTTAAGGTCTGATTAAATTTATCGGCTCCCGTTTGTGCTAGGTTTGTTAAATTGTCTTTTAATTCCTGTAAGTTTTCGGTAATTGTTTTTGTACTGCTTGTAGCTACTTCTTCAGTTTGCACTTCATTTGCTTTTGTTGCATCCTTGGTAGGCGAATCTGCAAAAATGCTAGGTGTTAATAATAATGTAGCGGTAGCCCCTAGTGTTATTAAGATTTTTTTCATTATATTATCCAATTATTTATGTTTATTATTATATTGTTCACTTTTTTTACTTAAATCATCAAGTTTTTTTACAAGAGTTTGTCTATATTCTTCTACTTTATCATCTTTAATTTTCTGATAATCCTGCAACTCTTTAGTTAAATTTTTATATTGCTCTTTTATAGTTTCTAAAGAATAATCTTTACTATCCTTAGCATATTTCTCTAAATCATTAATTTTAACGGATAATTTATCCGCCACTTCATGACATTTTTTATTAAAATCGGCAGTAATAATTTTAACAGAACCTTTAAGATTATTATGTAATTCTTCAAGTGCTTCCCCTTATAGTTCTCATAAAACCTCTTTTTAAAAATAGTTAAGAAAAATTAAACTTAGGTATTATATCAGAATCATAAATAATATAACTTTAAAAAGCAATTTTAAAAAATACATATTTAATATATAGTTATTTGTATCAAATAACTTTGAGGATTTTATGACATTAGAACTAGGAAAAAAAGTTCCTGATTTATCTTTACACATAGGTAAAGATAAAATAATTAAACTATCGGATTTAAAAGGAAAATTCATAGTATTATATTTTTATCCGAAAGACAATACACCTGGATGTACTATTGAAGCACAAGATTTTAACAAGCTAAAACCGGAATTTGATAAACTTAATACGGTAATTATCGGAGTATCCAAAGATAAGCTTGACTCTCATGATAAATTTAAAGAAAAATATAGTTTAGGATTTGATTTAGCCTCTGATGCAAATTCAAATTTATGTGAACAATTAGGGATATGGATAGAAAAATCAATGTTCGGTAAAAAATATATGGGCATTGATAGAGCTACGTTTTTACTTGATAAGGAAGGCATAGTTAAGCATATTTGGCGGTCGGTAAATGCTAAAAATCACGCTCAAGAGGTACTTGAAAAATTACGGACTATGCTTTCTTAAGTGTTGTTACGTGGATCAATTCCACCGCTGTCATACCGTGGTCAAGCCACGGTATGACACCGAGCGTATGAGACCGTTCAGTCGCTCACAATGACGTTTTATTTTTTCCATCTATTATGAAACCAAAACCATTGAGAAGGATTTTGCTTAACCCATTCTCCTAGCATTTGATTAATATTAAGCATAATATTATAGCAATCAACTTTATTATCACCGGTTTGCTCAAACTTTAATTGCGGGTGAACTATTACTTTAAAATAACTGCCTTTAGTTCTAATAATTTGGCAAGGTATAATTGGATATTTATACTGCAAAGCAATTTTAGCGATGGAGTTTGCAGTCATAGCAGGGTGCCCTAAAAAAGGCAATTCAATTCCATCGTTCATTTTTTGATCAACAAGCATAACAATAGATTCACCCTCCTTGATAGCCCTAACTAAAGCTCTGCTACCTTCAGGACCTTTTGGTATAAGTCTTAATTTATCACCGGCACGGCTTTCATTAACCAACTTGTCAACATACGGGTTATTTGCTTTACGATAAATTACAGCAACTTTCAGATAAGATTTATGAAGAATCTTAAGACTAATATCCCAATTGGCAAAGTGACCGCTAAATAATAAAAAGGGTTGTCCTTCAAGTTTTTTAATATTTTCTATGCCGATTATTTCGATTCTACGCTTTAATTCGGCTTCATCCATCTTGTCGACATATGTAAATTCACCGATAAATCTGCCAAAATTATCCCAAGTCTGATCTATGATTTTTTCAACATCACACATATCGCCGAATACTGCTTTAATATTTCGTCTAGCAATTTTATTAACGGCAAATAATATACCGACTTTTCTTGCTATAAAACTACAAATATCTGCTGCTTTATCTACACCGAATATTCCTATTACTTTAAGGAATATAACGACGATAAAATACTCAATTAAATATCTGAGCTTTTTTAAAAATTTTTTCATTTAATAAATCAGGGTTGTTTATAGATAGTTCTACATCTAGACAGACAATATTATTATTTAAATCATTAAACTTAACGTGATCTTTTCTTGTAGTAATTAAGGTAGCATTATGCTCTTTAGCTAATGAATATAAATTTTCTAAATCTGCTTGTAAATAATTATAATGATCAGGAAAAATTTTGTAACCGGTTATATTTAATCCGTAATGTTTTAAAGTCGAAAAGAAACGCTCAGGATTACCGATGCCACTAAAAGCAAAATAATTTTTAGTTTTATCTATATTATTTGAAGGAACTATTTGAGCATTTATTAACTTATTGACATAAGGAGTTAAAATATTCGGTATTTTATCATTGGTGCTACTGACTAAAAAAATTAAATCAACTGCATCAAGGGCTTTATTTGGATACTGCCTTAAAGGACCGGCAGGAATTAGAAAGCCGTTGCCGGAAAGCCTTTGGCTATCTACTGAAACTATAGTAAAATCTTTATGAAAATAAGGATTTTGTAGGAAATCATCAACTATTATTATATCAGGTTTAAGCTCGTTAATTAACGGTAAAATCTCTTTAATATTTTTAGTAGCAATAACTGTTCCATGCTTTGCAAGTATTACTCCCTCATCTCCTACCTCTAATGCTGTATGTCCTTGATGTATGGTAGTTGCACTTTTAAGGTTACTACCATAAGCCTTAGTTACTATTACAAAACTTACATTTCTAACTTTTAGTAATTTGGCTAGATACATTACTATCTGCGTCTTACCCGTACCTCCTACGCTACAATTACCGACACAAATAACTTTAGCAGGCAACATAATAGGACGTGCTAAACTAGCTCGTAAATAGCCTAAAAATTGATATATCAAGCTTATAGGTAAAAGCAAATAAGCTATAATATTTCGCTTCTGCCAAAATTTAGGATATAAAAGTTTGATCATAATTTAACATTTACGGCAGTTAAAAATAAAATCAAAAGGATTAATTGCTTTATTGTCTAGTAGAATTTCAAAATGCAAATGTTCACCCATTGCATTACCGGTTCTTCCTTGTATACCGATAAATTGACCTCGCTTAATTTTATTTCCTTCCTTGACTGACATTTCCTTTAAATGAGCATATTTCGTAACCAATTTGCGTCCATGTTTAATCTCAACAAAATTCCCGTAATCAGGTGCTCTTGCCGCTTTTATAACAATTCCGCTTGCCGCTGCATATATCGGCGCTGCTTTTTTAGCTTGTAAATCAATACCGCTATGGAAACATTTCTTTTTTCTTTTCTTTTTATGAGGACTTTTTCTAATTCCGTAATGGCTAGTAATTTTCGGCTCATATTCCGGCATCATAAGCGGTATTGTACTAATTATTTTATCAAGCTTGGTTAATTCCGAGATATTATTCCTATGAGTTTGTTTTTTTGCAAAATAGCTAGCTTCCGGTTTAGAGAGAAACTTATATTTTGAATTTAGTTTTGTTACAACTGCCTTTATATCAGCTATTTTTATTTCGGCTGCTTTATTAAATTCTGCCGGGTTTTTATTATGGAATTTTTGTAAAAAAATCTTATTCTGTTTAGGACTATTAATTATTAGACCTAAGTTTTTTGCATATATACATTTGCTATTTTTGTTTGTTAAATCATACTGTACTACTAAATCCGCATGGCTGATTTTATATTTTTGCTTTAATTGAGATGAAGTGGTAGAAAGTAATGTAGTATCACTAGATTCTTTAATACTGCTACAACCTTGAACCAGAAAAACTATAAACAGTAAAAAGATATATTTTCGAAAAGACATTAAAAGTAAATATACTCCTGTGAAATGAAGAGTTGATATACGAAGCTCAATTTGGAAAAGAGCAAGGCGTTTTGAGGCTTTTAACCGCAGCATACATACTAGTACGTGAGGATTAAAAGCAAAAAACAACGAAGCCAATTTTTCAAATTCAGCAAGTATACGTAAATTTTAAATTTAAAATATTGCTTAAATAACCAGTTAATTTTTCTAATTCTTCTCTAATATTTAGAGGATTAATTAACATTAACCCACACTTTACCATATTTTTATCACTATATAAAAGCTCATATTCAATAATGATAGTTTCTTTAAATCCGATATTCTTGTAATTTGTGGTAAAAATCACGGACTAAAGATAAATCTTTTATAGGATACCAAATTAAGACGGTATTATTAAGAACTCGTAGCTTAATTTTTTTAAGTGCTTCGAGCAGTTTTTGAAACTCATTTTTTACTTCAAAAGGCGGATCAAGAAAAATTAATCCTCTATTCTCTTTAAAGGGTAAAAAAGCTTTTATAGCATTATAAGCATCTATATTATGTGTATTATTCGGTAGTAGTTTTTTTAAACTCAAGTAATCACTTGGATGAAGTTCGCAAGCAATTAAGCGATCATTTGGTCTTAATAATTGTTTAATTATTAAAGATGAGCCGGGATAATGATTAAGACCTGCTAGGTTTACTATATTTAAGAAAGTTTGTAAAAGCTGAGGAATAGGATCAGTAGCTTGCAGTAGTTTATTAATGCCCGTATCGCTTTCTAAAGTTTTAGAAGCCGCCTCCGAGTTTAAATCGTAAAGACCTAGCCCAGCAAAAGCATCTAAAACCGCAAAAGGTTTTTCTTTTTTCTTGAGCTGTTCTAAAATCGCAATAAGTACTAAATGTTTGACTATATCAGCAAAATTGCCTGCATGATCAATATGACGATAGTTCAAAATTATAATCCATATTTCTTTTTTAACAATTTTGCTGCTTCTTCTGAAGAATATAATTTCTTATTTGGATTATTACTTCTTGCTAAAGCAATTTCTGCATCTTCTCTATCTTCTTTTAATTCACGTAAGTAATTCTTAATTACCACTCGTACTAATTGAGCTTTACTAACCATAAAACTAATCATTTATTAAATTTATAATTAAGTTAATCATTAATTCTTTTTGTATAGGATCGCTTTCTGCAATAAGTAATGCTAATGATGTCATAGCACTTACTCCAATATTTTTTAACCCAATTTTTGCTTTGGTAAGATAAAGTAAACAACCTATTCTTTTATTACCATCACTAAATGGATGATCTTTTATTATGAAATATAACAAATGAGCCGCTTTTTCTTCTGCCGAGTTATATAAAGATTTGCCGTCAAAAGTTTGATCAATATTACCTAAAATTCCTTTAAAACTATTGTCTCTTTCAGCTCCAAATAAATTACTTATTTCCGCATCCTCTTGCTTGCCTAATTCTTGCTTTAACTTTTTAATTGCTTCTAAAGATTCTTGGTAGCTTAATAATCCATTAGTTTCTGCTTGTAATTTTGTCGGTGGATTTAATTTGTCTTCATCATATTTAACTAATATCTCCTATGTTTTAGAGTAATTCCTTATAAGATTAATTAATTCTTGTCCTGTACTATTTACTAAATTTTGATTTTCAAAGTATTTGTTAAAAGTTCTACCATTTGTTGTAGATTATTTAATTTCTTTTGAGTAATTTTATCTTGATTAATACTATAGCCTTTAATGAGATATTCTTTAAGTAAGTTAGTAGCCCACTTTCTAAAGGCGATCCCTCTCTTAGAATTTACCCTATACCCGACTGATATTATTGCATCTAAATTATAATATTCTACTTGGTATGTTTTACCGTTAGCGGCAGTTGTTGCAAAAAATGCAACAACTGCTTTCTCTTCTAATTCTTGCTCTTTAAATATATTCTTTAGATGTCTTGAAATTACTGATTTATCTCGGGCGAATAATTCTGCTATTTGATTTAAAGATAGCCAAACTGTTTCGTCTATTATCTTAACCTCAACATTAACTTCCCCATTTTCATCTTGATAAATTACTACCTGGCTTTCCATTTCTTTATTCATTGTTTTAAACATTTTTTATGAGCGTAAGCCATTCTTCTTCATCAATAATTTTAATTCCCAGCTCTTTAGCTTTTTTAAGTTTACTGCCTACATCAACGCCTGTTACGACTAAATCCGTGTTAGATGATACGCTAGCTGCAACTTTAGCTCCAAACTTTTCAGCCGTTGCTTTAGCTTCCGCTCTAGATATCGTCGGTAAGCTACCGGTAAATACTACTATCTTGCCTGTTAAACTGCTTTGTTCTCTAGTCTCTTTATAATCTTCAATATTTAATATTTCACCAAGTTTTTTGATAAGTTCAATATTTTCTTTAATGTCAAAAAAATCAATAATATCTACTAAAATCTTATAGCCGATACCCTCTAAATCATTTAGTTTTTGATAGATATCCGAATCGTTTTTACTAAGTAATTCCATTTGAGCTATAAAATTAGCATAGCTACCAAATTCTCTAGCAAGTAATTTAGCGTTTTGTTCACCGATATGCCTTATACCTAATGCATATATGAACCTTGGTAAGCTAACGTTCTGTGATTTTTCTATATTTTTAAAAAGATTCTCTACTGATTTTTTACCCCACCCATCCATGTTCTCAAGTTTTGTTAAGCTAGAATCATTTTTTTCTTTTAAAAAGAAAATATCGAATGGATTGCTAATTAATCCCTTATCTATTAAAAACTCAACTTGCTTACGCCCCAATCCTTCAATATCCATAGCATTTTTCGATACAAAATGACGGATACGCTCATAATTCTGAGCAGGGCAGTTAAGACCGTTATCACAGCGTATAATAATATCTTCAGGTACATAATGTAATTTAGAATTGCATGACGGACAAAATAAAGGAGTATCAAACATTGTTGTATCATTAGGACGTTTATCAAAATCAACTCCCGTAATTTGAGGAATAACGTCACCGGCACGTTGCAGAAATACATAATCGCCGATACGTACGTCTTTTCGCATAATTTCTTGAAAATTATGCAGCGTTGCTCTGCTAACGGTTACCCCGCCTATTTCTATAGGTTCAAGCTCGGCTACCGGTGTTAACGTACCGGTTCTGCCTACTTGCACCGTAATAGAAAGCAGTTTCGTTTGTCCTATTATAGCAGGAAATTTATGAGCGGTAGCAAATCTTGGAGATCTAGCAATAAACCCCATTCTATTTTGCAGTGCAAAATCATTTAGCTTATATACTACTCCATCAATTTCATAAGGTAAATTTTCTCTATTTGTTTTGAGATATTCATAAAAAGCAAAAATTTCTTCTTCGGAATACGCAAGTTTTGATATCTCATTAACGCTAAAGCCGAATTTTTTTAATTTTGTAAGTAGTTGATCTTGTGAAGAAGCGAGATTCTGTTCAGTTACCCCTCCTGAATAAACAAAATATTTGAGCGGCCTTTGAGCCGTAATAGAAGCATCAAGTTGACGAAACGAGCCGGCAGCAGCATTACGAGGATTGGCAAATTTATCTCTGCCCTGCTCTTCCTGTTCTTTATTTAGGTTTAAAAAATCTTGTTTCTCAATATAAATTTCCCCTCGCACTTCTAAAAACTCCAGAGCATTATCTATTTTATGAGGAAAATTTTTGATTGTTTTAATATTTGCCGTTATATCTTCACCGACATATCCATCACCTCTTGTAGCTCCCGCTGTAAGCAGCCCATCTTTATAAATAGCAGAAAAAGACAAACCGTCTATTTTAGGCTCACAAAAGATAGGAACAAACTCATCAAGGCGTAAGAAATTTTTTATACGATCTACAAAATCTCTTACATCTTGCTCGTCAAAAGCATTACTAAGAGATAGCATTGGTGCTTGATGCGTAACTTTATCAAATTTATTTGCTATTTTAGCCCCTACTTTTTTGCTAGGACTATTTTCTAGAATTAGATGGGGAAATTTCTGCTCTAGCTTTAGATTGGTATTAAATAGCTGGTCATACTCGGCATCTAAAACTAAAGGATTATCTTCTATATAATAAGCATGATTATATGCTGCTATTTTATCTGCTAATTCTTCTAGTAATTTTTTTGCTTCTTCTTCAGATATTAAATCAATATTTTGCATTAGTAATTCATACTTTTATTTAAAATTCGGATTTAATAATGATATCTACATTGTAATATATAAATGGTTTTACCTTTAATAGTATATATTAACCTATGTTCGTGATTAATCCGGCGAGACCAATAGCCTGATAAATCGTACTTTAAGCCTTCAGGTTTACCGATTCCCGTAAAGGTAGAACATGTAATATCTTTAATTAGCTCATTTATTTTTTCTAGAATTTTTGTATCATTTTTTTGAAAGGACAAATAATCTGCCCATGCATCAATGTGAAATGATATTTCCATTATAAAGACATTGTTTTAAAGTTTTTATTTGCTTCAAAATCATTAATTGCTCGTTTTAGTCTTGCAGCATTTTTAGGGCTTTTTAATAAGTATAAAGTTTCCTCCATAGCATTATAGTCTTCAAGGGACATAATAACCACCGGTTTTTGTTTTTGTCTAGTTACAACCACTGAAGTGTGATCTACACAAACTCTTTCCATAATATCTGCAAAATTATTTCTTGCTTTAGTGTAAGATATTGCTTCCATAATACGACATATTTAAGTACATGTACATATAATAAGACATATTTTATAATTAGTCAATTTAAGAATTAAAATCAAAATCTTTACCTAGTTTAATATATTCTCTAATACGGCTCATGAGGTTTTGAAAATATGTTAAATTATGCCACGTCATTAGCATAGAGCCAAGTATTTCACCGATTCTAACTAAGTGATGCAGATAAGCTTTACTATAGTTTTTACAAGCAGGACATAGGCAATCATGCTCAAGCGGCTCGTTATCATCGGCATATTTGCTATTGCGGATATTTACCGTACCGTATTTGGTAAAAGCCTGACCATTGCGACCTGAGCGTGTCGGGATTACGCAGTCAAACATATCTATACCCCTGCTAACCGCACCGATAATATCAGCAGGCTTACCGACTCCCATTAAGTAACGCGGCTTATTTTGCGGCAGAAAATCGGGAGCATAGTCAAGTACTTTAAACATAAGCTCCTGCCCCTCGCCTACCGCAAGCCCGCCTATAGCATAGCCCTCAAAATCGAGTTCTACTAAATCCTTAGCCGATTGCTCACGTAATTCTTCGTAAATACTACCTTGAATAATACCGAATTGTGCGTAGCCTTCCCGCTTAACAAAAGCATTACGCGATCTCTTCGCCCATCTAGTCGTTAATTGCATAGAAGTTTTAGCTTCTTCAAAGATTGAAGGGTAAGGTGTACATTCATCAAAAGCCATAGTAATCGTACTACCGAGCAGATATTGTATTTCGGTAGAACGCTCAGGAGTTAACATATATTTATCGCCGTTAATATGAGAGCTGAAACTTACTCCCTCTTCGGTTATCTTGCGTAACTTCGATAACGACATTACCTGAAAACCGCCGGAATCGGTTAATATAGGCTTATCCCAATTCATGAATTTATGCAGACCGCCAAGACGTGCTATACGTTCGGCAGTCGGCTGCAGCATTAAGTGATACGTATTGCCAAGCAGTATATCCGCCCCCGTTTCAGCTACTGATTCAGGTAGCATTGCCTTAACGGTTCCTCTAGTCCCGACCGGCATAAAGGCAGGAGTGCGAATCTCACCGTGTGCGGTTGTGATAATACCGCTTCTAGCTTTTTTATTCTGATGATGAATATTAAAAGAAAATTTTGACACTGATAACCACTTATTTTTAAAAGCAATATCTTAGCATACTATAATTTATCCTGGAATATAAAAATTAAGGCTAAAAACAGGTATCACCTAAAAGCAGCTGATATCGTCATTGCGAGCAGCTGTACGCCTTGTTGCATGGCTCGAAAAACCTGTGCCTTTCCAAAAGTCAATTGAGAACATTATTGTTTTGACAGCATTGCCTAAAAAGAATTGCTTTGTATTGGAGCTTAACGCTTTGATGTCATTCCTAACTAAAAGCGACTTTGTTGCACGGATCTTATGTTATTCCCACGGAAGCAATGATGATTTTTTCAACTCTAAATAATTATATTTATAGGTGAACTAAATTTATAAAACTATAATTATTACAATCAATAGTCATTGACTTATTTTAATTACTTCTATAAATTACTTCTCTTAAATGATAACTAAACTCTGTCATTCATGATATAATCTAATTTTTTAAGAGTTAAAATATGGAAAATAAAGAAGAAGAAACTTTAACCTCTGAGTTAATAATAGATGAAGAGGAGGAAAAGCGTTTAAAAGCTCAAAATGCAAGGAAAGAGCTTAAGTTAATATCAATAACATTTGCTATTATTCTTACTAGTTTTTTAACTTTTTGTTATTTCTTTTTTAACTATATAGAAGAAAAAGCAGCAGAGTATAAATTACAGCAAGAACAAGAAGCAAAAGTAAATAATAAAACAGAATGACGTTGTTTAAATACAATATAACCAAAAGTTATTAATCTATTTAAAGTTAAAATTATTTGTTATTGCAATTTTTTAACTTTCGCTTTAATTGTAATCAACTATTATTAACATAAATAAAATAACTTTTATGGAAGATATAAGCTCTTGGAAAGAAAAGTTTGAAACTTGCATTTACGCTAAAAAGCTGATTGATAAACTCGAATATTTAAACACTAAAGTAAAAAATCCTGTTGATATAGAGGAAGTCCAAAAAGGTATCTACTACGCCCGTAAATATCACGGCTCGCAAATGCGTCAATCGGGTGATCCTTACTACTCTCACCCAATTGAGGTAACGATTATGCTTGCGGAGTTTGTGGCAGACGAAGCTCCTAAGCTTTTTACTTCTAATATGATAAATGCTGCTCTATTTCACGATACTATTGAGGATACAGAGCTTACTGAAAAGATGATCATCGAAATTTTTGGTAAAGAAATAGCAAAACATATAGAAGGTTTAACTAGAATTAAACCTCACGGAAAAATCAGTGTCGAGGAAAGCTTAAACCTATTAATTAAGCAAAAAAGATATGATACCGCATTTATAAAATTATTTGATCGTATTCATAATGTACAAACATTAGCAGCTAAATCACCTGAAAAGGCTAAAAAAATTATTGAAGAGACTTTAAGAAATTTTGTACCTTTATCTATTTATTTAAAAATAAAGATCCCTACAATATTTTTAGATATACAAATAGATATTCAAAAAAAATTTCTTTTAGGTTTAAGGATACTGATTCACTTCTTTCTCCAATCTTTGAAAGTGATTTATACCCCCAATATATCCAATCCCCGTAGGAATAATAATCGCTATTAACCCCCATGTCCATGATTCAAAATAATTAATTAAATACACTAAACAAAAAGAAGTAACTACATACATTAAAGCATGTGATAAATACCAAACTAGAACAAGTAAAACGTTTAAAAATTGGAAAATGAATAAGAAATATTGGAAGTGCTGGAGTATCACCAAACCCAAAAACAATCACAAAAGATTGTATAATAAATAATTGAAATGGTGTAACTAGCCGGATTACTGTAAATAGTATTATATAATAGATAAAAAAGGAAAAGAGAAAAAATTAGCGTTCTTACTTTAATAACTTTTAATGGATGAATTTTATAAGAAGCATACGCAAATATGAAAAGAGCAAATAGTTTTACTAAGGATACATAAAAATTATGTTGAATGACCTCATGACTAGTATATCCAAAAGAATCCTTAAGTATATTACTACAGTGAACAAACACGAAATAAAAACACGCAGGCCATGCACAATAAATAAGGAATAAAGCTAATACTGTTTTTATATTAAGTTTTTCGTTAATAAGCTGGTTTTCCTTAAATAACTATTTCTTTCTTCAAGAATTTTTTTTTAAACGACGTTTTGCATCCGCAAAATCTGGAGTTTCACGAAGTGCTGTTCTTGCAACTGCTCCTATTAACCCTATTATAAGACCAAACCAACAAGCTAACCGCCAATTAAACCCGTAAGAAGTAAACAGCCAAGATATTGCTAAGGCTACACTGCCCCCTAGTGTAGACCCCATTGCTATTGTACATACTACTGGATATCTTATTGGCGGTTCAGTTATTTCTGTTAGATAAAGAGAGGCTCCTACCACTCACCTACTGATGAAATCCCTTGTATTTCACAACATATAGTTAATAAATATGCTGCTGTTACTCCTATTTGGGAAAATGGTGCAAGGTTAGCAATAATAAAACATGAAAGTGCCATCAACATAGTAGTAATAATAATTGTAGACTTCCGCCCTATATTGTCACCAATCCACCCAAATATTACAGCTCCAATAGGTCTAAAAGCTAAAGTTGAGCAAAAAGTAAGAGCTGAAAAAATTGCTGCTGTATATGGATCAGACTTTGGGAAAAAAGCTCATTTAGTACTACCGACATATGAACATAAAGCATTAGATCAAAATATTCAAGGAATGTACCTATTGATAGTAACCTACCGCTTGCTTTTGTTCTCTTGTTAAGCTTCTCTGTTCTTTTTCATAGCCTCGCATAAATTCTTTACAAAAAATTAAATTGTAAAGAAACTTATACTGTTTTATATAAAAGTCAATAGGGAATTTCACTTTACACGATAAATAAGAAAATGAAGTGCAACTTAATATATTTCGTGGATTGATAGAAAAAAGCTATAATATATTGCGATGTTTTTTATAGTTATAATATATAGATTTAACTGTATTCCCCAGCAAATAGTAACGTTAAAAGCAAGAAACAAACTAATATTAGTACTTTAAAATTTACTTTATTTATTAGCACAATAAATATGTGATAAATAAACTAATTGAAAGAAAAAAATAAGTAATATACAGTAATGGTTCATTTTTAGATTGAAAAGCAAAAAAATCTATACTATCTTTGGTAGTTATAATTAAATATATTGAAAATATGCTTTTTCAATCACTAAATTTATACTCTATCTTAGTTGCAGGTCTTACAGCTACCGTTATCGTTTTTATGCGTCAGTTATCTTATTACAAACAGCAAATTATTAATAAGGATTTAAAAAATAATACCTGCATATTTTGATAAAAAAATGTTATATAAAATTCTTAATAATAACTGCGACAAATATTCTGCTCTTGAAATGATGAGCAATTAAGCGAATTATTTAGAGATTCTTTAAACTATTTTATTAATGCTTTTATATCAAAATCCGATAAATCAGTTGCAGCAAATAAAGCGTTTAGTATACAAGATGAACATAACAATACTCACAAATTATATGCGTTTTTAGAGAAAAATAAAATATCGGACAAAACACATCAAATGCTTATATATGTCAAAGTACCTTATATAATGACCAAAGACGACGAAGAAAGCTTAAACACTTTCATACACTTGGCTAAGATAATGTAGATTTCCCAAAAATAAAATCAGAACCTCAAATAACAAATTTAAGAGTGAGCTTAACGAAGCGTATAAGTGAATCTTACAAAATTCGGCATCAAGAGCTTAGATTCTGTGCACTTTTGATTAATGATTATAATTATGAGATATTTTTAAGCGAAAATTAATAAGATTTTTGAAGGAATAGTTATTCATATTTCAAAAAAATCTGATAATTTGCAGCTAAAAAGAGCCATAATTATGATTATTCTATTAAAAGTACACAGAACCTAATATTGAAACTATATTTTTAAGTAAGATAGAGTTATTTAAAGCTCGGTTTAGAGTTACCTAAACCGAGAAATAAATTACTACTTACCTCAAAGTGGATATGTAACATTTTTTAAGAATTTTCTTTTAATATAAGTACATACTAAAAATATCAGTACGGTACTTGGAACATAGCGAATTATCGTAGGTAAATATCTTATTAAGGTCTTAGTTGAGACTAAGTCAGTAAACGGCGTACTTATGCTCTCTACTAACTCTCTACTTTTTGATCTTAAACAATCTAAAGTACGATATCTATTTTTGTATTTTAAATAACATCTAACAGATTCAATAACCATAGAAGATATAATAGAAATTATTCCGCTTTGCATAAGAAAATAAAATTCCGTACTATCCGAACAATAACAATAATTAGCAATAATTATTAAAACTAAACCTAGAATATTTAAAAAATAGACAAATGGTTTGCCATAAGATTTCTCTTCTTGCTTAATGCTACTTTTTAATAATTCATATATTAGAGATTTTAAAATAAAGAAAACCGAATCCAGAATAGATTCGGTTGAATTTTAGAGAGTTTTTACTTACTACCGAATGAAGAAACAATTTTATTAATTAATGATTCAATATTAATTGCTGATTGAGTATATCTTATCTCTTCATTAGCCGCTAAATTTTCATCGTCATTACCCGGTACAATTGAAATATATTTACCTCCAAGTAACCCGCTGGTGACTACTTGGGCTTTAGAATCTTTAGGTATTTTAACATCATCATTAATATTTAGATATACACTTGCATAAAAGCTATTTGGATCTAAAGTAATTTTCTTTACACTACCGATTTTTATACCTGAGATCATTACGTCGTTTCCGACTGCTATACCCTCTGCACTCTGAAAATTAGCAGTTATCTGATAACCTTTTGAGCTAGTTATAGAACTACCTGTTTTGTAGGCAAAAATCAAAAACAGCAAAGCAATAATTAATACTACAAAGCCGATAATTGTTTCAATAATATTCTGTTTCATTGTTTTTTATATTATACTCCTGATAAATGAAGAATTGGTATACGAAGATCAACTTCAAAAAGAGCAAGGAGTTTATAAGTCAAGGAACGGAGCGTATACTAATACGTGAGTACCGCAGATCTTATAAAACGACGACGCCAATTTTTGAAGTTGATCGAGTATACTAGTTAATTATGGCTGCCATCTATTATATTTAAGATTTGATATCTTAGATGATTTTTTAGTTATTATATTATTCTTTTGCCATGGAAAAAGCTGGATATTTTTCGGTATCTCATTTACTAAATGATGCAACCAAGCGTGCCAACTCGGCGGAATTTTTGTAGGTTCATTTACATTTTTATAAATAACAAACCTCCTTGGACGCCCTAAATAATCAATATTACGGCTTTCATAATATTGATTCAAAAACTCATCTTCTCCTACTTTTTTGTGAAAAAAAGTAATAAAAAACTTATCTATCCACGACATTTTAAAATTTCTATAGCAGTTTCTTTTCCTTGCACTGCAAGTTTATCGGCAGCAATATTACCGCTATTATTTGCATGACCTTTTACCCATTTCCAAATAATAGTATGTTTACTTAATTCTGCGTATAATTTTTGCCATAAATCGGCATTTTTAACGGGTTCATTGTTGCTTTTACACCAATTATTTTTTATCCAATTATGAATCCAAGCGGTAATTCCTTGTTGCAAATATTTACTATCAGTATAAATCTCAACATTACAAGATTTTTTCAAAATCCTTAATGCTTCAAGTGCTGCCGTAATCTCCATACGATTATTAGTCGTATCTAACTCATGCCCAAATATTTCTTTGCTAGTATCATTAAATTGAAGCAAAGCTCCCCATCCTCCGGGACCTGGATTACCCGCACATGCACCATCAGTATATATCACTACTTTTGAATCCATAATATGCATTAACTAGGTTTAGAAGAATTACGAAACTTATCTAACATTATAACATTTGGATTTGAAGATGATGAAGTCTGATAACTTTTATTATTACTTATTTCCTCTTCATGTTGAGGATTTTCTTGTATATTTAACGACTGATTAAAAGTTAGACTGTAATTATTATTGGAATCAACAAAGCTAATAAGTGCATCAAAAGGTACGTAAATTATTTCTTTAACACCGTCAAAACTTACCGTTAAAGAAAAGCCCGTATCATTTACTATTAAATTTTCAAACTGATATTGCAGTACTATTGTTATCTGTTTTGGATATGCCTGTTTAACTTTTGAAGGTAAAATTACCGCAGGGTTATCGGTTCTGTACGATATGTATATTAACTGATCCCAATATAAATTTTCATGCTGAATTTTTGTTAGAATTTTTTTCACAAATTCTAGCATATATTCATTCACAAATTTTTTATATTCAATATTCATACGAGAAAAATAAATAAAAATATGTCGACGAAGTTTAATTTGAACAGTTTACGTCATTGCGAGGAAAAACTGTAAGTTTTGACGAAACAATCTCAGGAGTCCTACTTTATGAGATTGCCACGCTCTCTACGTTCGCTCGCAATGACGATATCAACCGTTTTTAGGAACACCAATTTTTCAAATTAAACGAGTATACTCTTCTGATTTCAAGAATTGCTCTTTCATTTTATCAAGGATTCGCATCCTCACCCATTAAGTTATAGGCTGCGGGTGCTCACCTCTCAAAATAAAATTCAATTCTTGAAATCATTTGAGTATATACGTGAGGGTTTTTCTGTTGCCCGGCAAACCCTCCAGCCGCGTAGGGTTAAGCTGCTAAAGCTAAACGACCTACAGAACGATTATTATCGTTTGCGTTTCTTTGTTTTGACCCATATGGCAAAAGCCATCGGCGGAATCATCCCGAGTAAAAGCAATCTTTTTATTAGGCACGTCGATCCTATTTCGCCCCCAAGATTTTGATGTTATTCTTATATGGGAGCGTTGTTGCATGGCTTGCTTATGTCATTCCCGCGTAGGCGGGGATGACATCGAGTAGGTTTTTCGATCCATACAACAATAATCCGCCCTATGCGGGAATAACATTCTTATGTATTGGTGGAGGCGTCGGGTACTGCCCCCGAGTCCGCAACCTCTATTCTAAATTACGTTTATTACTATAGCTATATCAGCACCAAACATTATGCCTTAATTTGATCAAAATGTAAAGGTCAAATAAGAATTCTAGATTTATATTAAAAATGGACTTATAATAAATGTTTAGAATTCTAAATTAAAAACTTAATTATGCTACCAAATCTTGGAATTATCGCCGGCAGAGGTTCATTACCTTACTTAATAGCAGGTAATTATACAAAGCAAGGCGGTAATTGCTATATAGCGGCAATTAAAGACGAAGCTGATATAGATCAAATTAAGGATTTTGAATATAAGATTTTAAAAATCGGTATGGTAGGGGAAGCTATAAAATATTTTAAGGAGCATGAGGTAAAAAATATTATTTTTATCGGCGGAGTTAATAGACCGAATTTTAAAAATTTAGCCGTAGATAAAATAGGCGGTTTATTGCTTTTCAAAATAGTTGGGCAAAAAATTCGAGGAGATGATAGTTTGCTAAAAACAGTAGCGGATTTTTTTGAAAGTTACGGTTTCAAGGTAATATCAAGTAATGAAATATATAAAAATCAACAAGGTAACTCCAATATTATAACCGATACTCACCCTACAAGTTCAGATAAAAATGATATTGAGCTTGGAATAAAATTATTGAATCATCTAAGTTCATTCGACATCGCACAATCGGTTATAGTTGAAAGTAGCTACATACTTGGTATAGAGGCTGCCGAAGGTACGGATAATTTAATAGCGAGATGTGCAGATTTACGTAAAAATCCTTATGGAGGAGTATTAGTAAAAATACCGAAATTAGGTCAAGATAATAGACTAGATATGCCGACGATCGGTCCTAATACTATAAAGAATCTTGCTAAATATAATTACAAAGGAGTAGCGATTCAGAAAAATAACGTAATTATAGTCGAAGAAGAATTAACTATAAAACTCGCTAATGAACATAAAATTTTTATAACAAAATGTTAGCAATAGGTATTACCGGTAGCTATGCATCGGGCAAAACTTTTATTTTGGATTATTTAGTAGAAAAAGGATATAAAACTTTTTGTGCCGATAGATGCATAAAAGAATTATATCAAGATTTGAACGTGCAAACTCGGATTCTAAAGTTATTACCTGAACTTGAGTATTTCAATATTGGGAAAATCAGTAATTTAATTTACAATAACGACCTAGCTAGAGAAAAAATACAAAATTTTATTTACCCCTTACTAATAGATAAACTCATTTTATTTAAAAAAGAAAACGCTAATTCCAAATTTGGCTTTGCCGAAATACCGCTGCTTTATGAAGCTAAATTTGATAAATATTTTGATTTTGTCGTAACAATATACTGCTCTGAAGAAATAAGAATGCAAAGAGCAATAACGAGATCTTTATTTAATATAGAAATTTATAATAAAATCAAAGAAATTCAGCTATCACAAGAGAGCAAAATAGCAAAAACAGATTTTACTATAAATAGCGGCGTTGATATGTTAGACTTGGAAAAACAAATAGCGAAGCTAATAAAGAATTTGGAAGTAAGATAATTCTCGTCATTGCGAGGAAATGTGGCCTTGTTGCATGAAACGAAAAACGCATTCGCTGTCACCCCGTGGCTTGACCATGGTATCCAGAAAAATAACTTGATAATACTAATAATTTTATTATTAGTAACTGGCCCCCGTGGTCAAGCCACGGGGTGACAGCGGTGAAATCGGTCTACACAACAACACCCGCTCGCAATGACGATTTTAAAGACTAATAAAGGATTTGGAATGTCGAGTTTAAGAGAAATAATTTTAGATGCCGAAACTACGGGGCTTGACCCACGACAAGGTCATCGAATCGTTGAGATCGGTGCTATTGAGATGGTAAATAAGGTATTAACAGGAAGGAATTTTCATTTTTATATTAATCCTGAGCGAGATATGCCGTTTGAAGCTTATAGAATTCATGGTATATCCGGTGAGTTTTTAAAGGATAAGCCTCTATTTCATACAATAGCCGATGATTTTTTAGAGTTTATTGCAGATAGCAAACTTATTATTCATAATGCTCCTTTCGATATTAAATTTCTAAATCACGAATTATCATTATTAAAGAGAGCCGACATTAAACTCTTGGAACTAGCAAATACTATTGATACTTTAGTAATGGCTAGAAGTATGTTTCCAGGCTCAAAATATAATCTTGATGCATTATGTAAAAGATTTAAAGTTGATAATTCAAGTAGGCAGCTTCACGGAGCTTTGAAAGATGCAGCATTACTTGCAGAAGTATATGTAGAGCTAATGGGCGGTAGACAATCCGCTTTTAAAATGGTTGATAAATCTGCCGGAATAAATAATTTAGCAACTAATCAAGTAAATAACAAAACAGAGCAAGCTACTATTGTTATTAAACCTACAAAAGAAGAGCTGCAAAAACATAAAGAGTTCATAAATAAGATTTTAATACCGACTTAATTATGATACTGGTGTCATGCCGTGGCTTGACCACGGGATCCAGTTTTTTTATTTTTATGGATGCCGTGATCAAGCCACGGCATGACACCACAGGCTTTTTTAACAATCCCCTTAAAACTTATCTATGAAAACAAATTTTCTTGTACTTATAACCTTTACAATACTTATCTCTTTAGGCTTTTGGCAGCTTAGTCGTTTAAAAGAAAAGAAATTATTTTTAGCTTCAATGCAAGCTAACCTAACCTCACCTGCAATTAATTTAGCAGAAATTCAAGACGGTTTACCTTATCACAAAGTAAAAATTACCGGTCAATTTTTGCCTAATAAAGACATATATTTATATGGTAGAAGGTCAAGGTCGAGTGAAAAAGATGGATATTATTTAGTTACTCCTTTTAAAACCATAGAAGATAAAGTTATTTTAGTAGTACGAGGTTGGTTCAGTAATCGCAATAAAAATATTATCACGCAAGCTACAAACGACCAGCAGCACGAGATTATCGGTGTTACCATGCCATCAGAAAAAACTCG
This sequence comes from Candidatus Rickettsia colombianensi, assembly GCF_003664375.1. Lineage (NCBI taxonomy): Bacteria > Pseudomonadati > Pseudomonadota > Alphaproteobacteria > Rickettsiales > Rickettsiaceae > Rickettsia > Candidatus Rickettsia colombianensi. The sequence continues at coordinate 13,375 of NZ_RAQN01000009.1, read as the reverse complement.
TAGCTACTTACCTGCTAACGATATAAAAAATAATGTGTGGCTAACGCTAGATTTAAAAGAAGCATCTAAAGTGTTAGGCTTAGATCTTGAGAATTTTTATATTATTGCGGAAGGAAAAGATATTAGCAATCTAGATATTTTATTACTGCTTTCAATAAATCATTTAGCAGCAATCAGAAATGACCATTTAGAATACGCCCTAACTTGGTTTGGACTTGCTATTTCCTTAATCGTAATATATGTGATTTATCGGCGTCGTTATATGGCTGTGGATGTCATCCCGCGACTTGATCGCGGGATCCAGCAAAATAATTAAAAAGACTGGACCCCGTGGTCAAGCCACGGGGTGACAGTAGAAAATCGATACATAAATGAGCGATCTACAACAACAAGCATCTGATCCTAATTACTCCGTTTGGGTATCAGCATCTGCTGGTACCGGTAAAACCAAAATCCTAACCGATCGATTTTTACGTCTGTTAATAACGGGCGTAGAACCTTCAAATATTTTATGCCTTACTTTTACTAATACTGCAGCTATAGAGATGCAAGCAAGGATTAATAGCAGACTTAAATATCTTTCTCTTTGCAACGCCGAGAAACTAGAAGAAGAACTTTTCTTAATGAGCGGCAATAAGCCGTCACCGCAAGAAACAGAAAACGCAAAAACTTTATATGATAAAATACTAAATAGTAATGAGCCTTTAAATATCTATACAATTCATGCTTTTTGTCAAAAAATTCTTAAAACTTTTCCTGTAGAAGCAGACATAACACCGGAGTTTAAGGTTCTTGAAGAAACTAAATTACAAGATATCTTCCTAAATATCAGAAATGAAATTTACTTAAGCGACGAGTATAATGACTTAATTAAAATTTTACTTAACCGCTTCCATGAAATAACACTACAAGATATTTTTACTGAAATAATTGAGCAGAAAATTAAATTCAAAAAGTTATTTATAAATACTCAAATTCCAAAAGAGATTTATAATAAAAGATTAGCGTTAGGGAAATTAAATAATATTTACGATAAGGTAAAAAACTTATTTGCAGAATATGATTTGGAGATAGAACCGAAAGAAATTTTTTTTACCAAAGACGGGAAAAAACGAAAAAGCCTTTTATCGAAAGAATTAATAAGGAAATATCCTAAATTATTACTAGAGCTAGAAAAAATTACCTCTGAAATTTACCGATTAGATGAGCTGCGTCGCATAGAAGAGCTAGAATATCATACGAACTTACTTACTAAACTTGCTCATATTATTTTAAAAAAATACGATTCATATAAGGAAGAAAATAATTTACTCGATTACGACGATTTAATTTACTACACCGAGAAATTACTAAATAATAAAACTACTCATGAGTGGTTGCTGCATAAGCTTGAAAGCGAGATAAATCATATTCTTGTCGATGAAGCACAAGATACAAGCCCCCTGCAATGGAATATTATTACTACTTTAATAATAGAATTTAATGCAGCAGATAAACCACAAAATGTCATACCGTGGCTTGACCACGGTATCCAGGAAAAAATAAAAAAAGACTGGATCCCGCTACAAGCTCGCGGTATGACAATTTTCATAGTAGGCGATGATAAGCAATCGATCTTTAGCTTTCAAGGAGCTGATCTTCATAATTTCAGCTTAGTAAATGAAACATTAAAAGCCAATCTCACAAATGCTAATAAGAAATTCAAAAATATTACCCTTGAATATTCATATAGATCATGTGCAGAAATTTTACAGTTTACTCATAATGTTTTAAAAAATATAAAATCCAATTACCCTAATTTATTCCTTTCGGATAATCCTTTAATATCCTCATTCCGTACACATCAAGGCATCGTAACGGTTTGGCCCTTAGTAACAAGTGAAAAACAAGAAGAGCTTTTTTGGGCATTACCCGAAGATTATGAAAATTCTAAATCTGCTGCCGATTTACTCATAGAAAAAATCGTAAATTTTATAAAAGAACAAATAGAAAGCGAAGAAATTTTACCGTCTACCGCAAACAGAATATCTGAACAAGATTTTATGATATTAGTAAGAAAGAGAGATGAGTTTAGTAATAATCTGATTAAAGAACTTAGCAAAGCTAAGCTTAAAGTTGAAATAAGCGATAGAATTAATCTTAAAGAAAACCTAACTATAATGGATTTAATGTCCGTGGCTAAATTTGTTTTATTACCTGACGATGATTTAAACCTTGCCGGTTTACTAAAATCGCCGATTATCGGCATGAACGAGCAACAATTATACGAACTTCTTGTAAATAAAAACGATAATAGTTTATGGGATAATCTATCTGCTTATGAAGAAATATATGCTAAGTTAAATTCCCTAATTGAAATTTATAAAATATCTACTGTTGAGAATTTCTTTGATTTAGCGGTGAATAATTTAAATTTACGAGAGAATCTTAATGCTTATAACGGTGATGATAGCAATAATATAATAAATGAGCTATTAACATTAAGCAAAAACTATGTGAATGATATAGATAATTCTTTGCAAGGATTTGTTGCTTGGTTTGAGAATAACGATATCTATATCAAACATGATATGGAGCATTCAGACAAAATAAGAGTAATGACCGTACACGGCTCTAAAGGACTTGAAGCTCCTATCGTTATATTATGCGATTCTACTACTTTGCCGGTGAGTAGCAATAAATTTATTTGGGACGATAAAGGTGAAATGTTTTTTTCTGCTAATGCTGCTGACACTCCTAGGTTTTTACAAGAGCTGAAAGAAGCTGAAAAATTAAAAGATTTGCAAGAATATATAAGACTACTCTATGTTGCAATGACAAGAGCTAAAGACCAGCTAATTATATGCGGTTTTAGTAATAAAGCTGCTATTCCTGAAAATTGTTGGTATGAAATAACCAAGAAAACTTTCAAGTAATAATTGCTTAATTAAATATAATATGCTATTAAGACGCACTTATAATTTAAAATAGCGTCTTATGTTGAAGATTTTAGAAAATTCTTTTGAAAATAAAGCAAGAATTAAAATAGAAAGATTTAAGCAATTACCGCCTTTACATGCAGCTACTGCAGAAGGTAATATTTCTGATATAAGAATATATTTACATAGAAAATGTGACGTAAACAAGCAAGATATTAACGGTAAAACCCCTCTGCATCATGTTTATGAAAAAGTTAATAATACAAATACTGCTTCAACCTCATGGCATTGATAAGAATATTCAAGATAATAAAAATTATATCCCTGCAGATTATAGCGCTGAATTTGAAAATACAGTAGATAAGCTCGGAGAAGTCATAGAATAAGAGTAGCTTAACAAATAACCCATTTATCTAAAATTGTTAAAAAAGGAGAAGAAAAATAAATTTTTAGCAAAAATTAATAAGATTTTTGAAAGAATAGTTAATCCTATTTCAAAAAAACTTATTAATTTTCCTGCACAAAACCTAGAATTATTTTATACTTTCTAAATATAATGAACGCTGCTCTATTCTCTTTATCTCATCTACCATTACCTGTTCTTCTAGCCTTTGTTTAAACTTAGAGCTCAGTTTTTCTAAATCTTTATTTTTCTTAGAAATCGGTAATATTTTAGATAATAATTTATTATTTTTGTTGAACATGCGGTTACTCCCGATTGATTAAACTTAAATTGTTCAAGTTTCAACCACCGAAGATTTTAACCTCGGGTGGTTGGGGCGTTAGAAGAACCGTCACAGAACAGTTATAATAGCTTTTAGGTTTAAATTAAAGTTTGTACTTTAAACCCTGAACATAGCTAAAATCATCCCAACCATGACAAAGTTGAGGAGCATAAAGTTGAGGAGCATTTTTAAATGGATAATGCTAACCATCTGTGATAAAGGACTTCTACACCCCGGAATAACGTTACCTCTATTCTTACGGAAGATTTTAATAAATTTTTTAAAAAAGTCAATTAGCTATTGTCAGAGGACGGCTGCATGGATCAATTTTAACGCTGTAATCCCGCTACTTGATCACGGGATCCTGTTTAAAATACTAAAATTATTAACACTTTAGATTGTTTTTTGGATACCGTGGTCAAGCCACGGTATGACACCGAATGCGTTTTCCAATCCACGCAACAATGCCTCGCGGGAATGATATCGAGTAGTTTTTTTGTTCCATGCAACAAAGCCGCTTACTCCGAACTAGTATTAAATAACTGCACTAAATGTATATAAATATCCAGTGTTTCAATTTCCTCCTTAGTAAATTTATAAGGGGATTTTACACAAATAAGTTTTTTGGCGTTTTGCTTCTTTATTTGGTCAGGCGGTAAATATATATAATCTATGTTCTTCTGGATCCTGAGACTCCTTATTAGCATGCAGCATTGTTATATCTTTTTTTGTTTCATCTAAAAAAGATGTAGCAACTTCTGCTAACTTGTCTTTAAATAAACTACTTAACTCTTGATCACTTTCTAGCTCTTCCTGCGAAATTACTCTTATATCATCTAATTTAAAATAAGATTTGATATTTTCTAAAAAAGAATTAGCATAATTCTCAGTTCTAGGACTTTTAAGGTTTTTATTCAAATGATTATATCTAGATAAAATTGAATAATACTTAAACTTTTTTCTCTTAAGGTTTTTTTATACCTTGTTATTTTAGAAATAACGACTACAACAAGAACAATACTTATTAACAGAGGATATAAGATATTTAACTGATCAAACATTATTAATTTCACAGAATTTAGTTGATACTACATAATAGTAGTAACATTTATTTAAATTTCAACTTAAATATTTTTTATTTCAATTTAACTCCTATATCTTAAATTTAAATCATTTATATTTAGATATTGTCATAAGAAAATTAATAAGATTTTTATTGAAACCGCTACTTCTAAAATAGATAGCATAATAATTTATGCATTATGATTATGATAATAATCATGCCCTAATAAATCAGATTTAGGAATACCACAATTATATTCATATGAACCTAAATAAGCTTGTAATTCATGAACATTTTGTTCTATTTTTTCATAATTATATTTATATGAGTTTTGGAATTTTTCAACTAATTTACTTTTATTAACAACTTTTTTATAAGCATCTTCTTTAAAAAACCCGTCCTTTTGTTCTTCACTATGAAAGTAATCCTTAAATTCACTATGTTTTTTCGGTAAATTAGAGATAAATTCTGCAAATTTTTCTAATTGAATATTGGTAATTAGAGTAAATACCAAACCTATATTTTCTTTATATTGGTTAACTCTTGAAATTTCATGCTCTATATGTATCTTTTTGTTCAATTTCAATAACATTATTAGATAAAATAACTAAATCTTTTTTATTAACCTCTTGCTTTTCAGACTCCTTTAGTTTTATATTCAGTATTTCCTCTTCTAATTCCTTTTCTGTAAATAATTTTTTAAATGCAGCAAGCCATGGACCAAAAGCTTTACTTTCTAACTTTTTAAAATATTCTTTTAACTTCATAACTAATTTCCTTGTTTATATTTTCTTAGTTTAATTTATAGTAAGTACTAGTTGAAAGTAATCAAGTTATAAAGCTAAGAAAAATTAATACTTTTGTAAAAATTATATGTAGCGTAACAATTGAAAAACAGTTTTAAAATACTTAAAATAATTTGACTATTTTAGAAAATTTTAATAAAATCTATTAATAAACTCAATCGATACTACAAAATATGAAAACAGCTTTTATCTTCCCCGGTCAGGGGTCGCAATTGACCGGCATGGGAAAGGATTTTTACGATAATTTTAAACCCGCCAAAGAAACCTTTCAAATCGTTGATGAAGTACTAAACCGGAAACTCACTGATATAATTTTTAATGGACCTTCTGAAGAACTTACCTTAACCACTAACACACAACCGGCATTAATGGCGGTATCTATGGCAATAATAAATATTATCAAAGCTGAAACCGATAAAAGTTTGGATAGTCTTTGCGATTATGCTGCCGGTCATTCTCTAGGCGAATATAGTGCTTTATGTAGCACCGAAAGTATTAGTATTGAGACAGCAGCAAAACTACTTCATATACGTAGTACATCTATGCAGGAAGCATGTCCTGAAGGTGAGGGAAGCATGGCAGCTTGTATCAATATTCCGCTTCAAACACTTGCAGAAATATTAGAAGATACAAACAAAATAAATTTATGCCAAATTGCCAACGATAACATCGAAGGACAAATAGTTATTAGCGGCAAGACTACAGCTATAGATCATGCTATTAGTATAATTAAAGATTTAGGTTATAAAGCGATAAAGCTGAAAGTCAGTGCTCCATTTCATTGTAGCTTAATGAAGTTGGCAGAAGAAAAAATGCGAGTAGCTCTTGATAAAGCTGTAATTAATAAGCCTCTGATACCGGTAATCCAAAATTATACCGCAAAACCTACTCTAGATCCTACAGAAATCAAACAAAATTTAATTCTTCAGATATGCGGGCGAGTTAGATGGCGTGAAACTTTAGAACTCTTTAATATTTTAGATATAACTCATATAGTAGAAATAGGTGCCGGAAGCGTACTCACAAATATGCTCCGAAAAATTAATTATCCATATAAGTTAAGTAATATAAGTAATTTAGAAGAACTACAGAATTTTTTAGATAACGTTAGCAAATAACTGTCTCTAATAACTTCTGACTTATAAAGTTTTTAAATTAACTTAATATTATTATATGAAAATTAGTTTTAGTTTTTTTAAGCAATTGCTAAAATTATTAACTAGTGATTGGCGAAGCTATTTAAATGACAGAATAACAGAGCTGAAAAATTTAGCTTTATTAGACGGTAATAATACATTTTTAAGAGAAGAATGTTATAGAAAAATTGCTTTGAAAGATGCATTAAAGGAGGTGAATATCCATGGTATGTTGCTCCTTTTAATAAAATAGATCATACAAGTTTACTACTTACCAATATTTATATATTAGAGCTTGATTATCTAAATTAAAATACGGTAAAAGCAGTAAAAAATATGCTGCAAAATAACTTCAAAGATATATATAATCCGGAAATTTATATTATTGCTAATTATGAAGAACCTATAATTAAAAACTATACAATAACAGATAAAATAGCTAAAGGTAAAATTATTACATTTGAGGATTTAAATATGAAGAACACACGAATGAAGAGTTAAAATATATAGGTGATATAGTAAATGATATTAGAAAACTAGATAGTGAGCTAGTAGCAGAACTATCAAAGATTATCAATTTTATTTTATAGATTCTTTTATTACTCAGTGTACAATTATTTTTATGGCTACACACTTTGAAGATCTACAAAATTTTCATCAGAATTTAGATAAAATCAACTTTATAGTACCATTACAAAAATATAATCCAAAATGCCAACCAAAAGACTATAAAAGTTTTGTCAATATTGAAGCAATAACTTGGAATAGATTTTTAGTTAAATATCAGAAATTATTTGATAATCTTAGCGAAGAACATTCAGAAATACTATTTAGCATTTGTAGCGATAATGAGGATTTTGTAAAATCATTGCTTTCAGACTCCATCTCTCTTGATTTAGAAAAGCAAACTAAAACCATAACCTATGTGATGGATAAATATAAAGGCGATACTGATTCTTGTCATATAACTCGGCTTTTTAATATTTGCAATAATGCAACAAAGCTTAAAATAGTAAAATTACTAATCTTAAATTCTATCTCTCTCGATTTAGAAAAACGAATTGAAATTTTAAAATATGTGACAGATAAATTTGAAGATAACACGGATTCTATTTGTCATATAACCACCCAACTTTTTAATATTTGTAAAAATACGACAAAGCCTGAAGTTATAAATATTTTATTGATTATTTAGAACCTTGGAAAGGATTACCTATTTTTTGGTGTTATAATGATATGCTTCCTATAGGTGAAGTTTCTTCAAAACTACCTAGCCATGATTATGAATAATATTTAAATCAATAATAAAAATTCTAAAATAATTCTAGAAATTTTATAATTTAGATGCTATAAAGTTAAGCCATGACCGGAGAGATGGCCGAGTGGCCGAAGGCGGCGGTTTGCTAAACCGTTATACGGGTCATACCGTATCGAGGGTTCGAATCCCTCTCTCTCCGCCAATCTGGACAGTAAGCCAATTCTTGTAGTTTATTGAACGGGAAAGCCAAGGAGTAATCAAGGTTCCCGCCTTTCAAATTTAGGTTCGCAAATACAAATTATCGCCTTATTTCCTTTATTTAACAAATATTTTAGCTATTAATACAAACCTACTAATTATGTTCTATGCTATTCATATGTTAGTTTACGCTAGACTTTTCTCTAATATTTTCTGTTACTTATACGTTATTTTCTGCAAATTTCACCAATTTTAGCCATTTTTTTCTAAAAATATGTACGCTACATAAACGAGGGGCTATTTCTCATAAAATAAGGAATTTGGGAAACTTTTTGCAAAAATTTTTTTTAAGAGAATTAATTGTTTATACCAAAATTTTTCAGTTTTTGTGTATAAAAATTTTACCTATTACCGGAATTGAGTGAGGATTTAAATAAAGCTCAAGGGTTGGGTCGGAAATCTAAAGGTTTAAAAATTCCAACGTTTCTTCTTTATTACTACAGTCTGTGCTGCCATTATTACACATGGTACATCCTAATTTTACTTTATCATTTGCTACTAAATCTTTTAATTTTGTCACTTCTTCTAAGGTAGCAAATTTTATATCACTTATGTTGCGAAAACCATCTATTACTTCATTAAATATATTATTTACTCCTTGCGAAACTGTCCTTCTTATATCATTTATATCTTCATTAGTACGCCAAGAAACATAAGGTAAACTACTATCATATTTGTGAAACAAACCCCAACACCAACCTTGTACCCCTTCTGTATTTCCAGGAGTTATAATATAGCTACTCCATTATTAAATATGTTATATGCATCTATATCCTCCTTATTAAGACCATACTACCTTTTGAGAGTATAAGCTATAATTACTCCAGTCCAATTAGATTTACATGTAAAATGTCTTTTCATACCTTACCTTTTTAAATTTTATTAAAAACTTTAACTATTTAAGATTAGATAATATCATCTTCGTCGCCCATTAATTTAATTAAGTCTGGATAGGTTTGCTCATATTGAGCTATAAGCTCAAGTGTTTCTGTTTTATCATAAGATGATCATTTAACTTTATCACTTTCTACTAAATCTCTTAATCCTTTTATTTCTTGTAAGGTAGCATAATGAATACTAACATTTTCACCATCTTTTGTTGCATACCATTGATTGTGAGCATCGCATGAAAGAAAGGGCATTTAATATATTAACATTTATGGGTTCTAAATCTAGTTTTACAAAGAAATTTCTTGTTAATCGGAATTGTGGAGTTTCGGTGATAGGTACGTATGATAATCCAAAAGATTCATTATTAAATATACAAAATGGCTCTGTTTTCTTTTGAAAACTACTGTCAGGAATAAAACCAAAAATTTTTATTGTATAGTGTTGATTTATATAATTCATATCATTTATAAATAATTTTTGTTCTTTCATTTTTTACCTCTTACAATAGTTAAATTCTATTTATTAAAGCTCTCTATTATTTTCTTTAATCCTTAATATATTCATAAATTCCCTAAATCAACCCTAACTCATTTATTCATACTTTTAATTAAATTTCTATTATATTCTTAAAACTCCTTATTATGATTCTGTCTATAAGCTCATTTTTAACAAAATATTAAGATTTATAGAATTTAATAAGGATATGAAAGAATTAATAGAATTTCTAGAAAGAAGTGGATTAAAGGAGGAAGCCGATAATTTAAGAAAGGGTGGCACAACTCTTGATCTTTCTGCTAACAACATAGGCGATGCTGGAGCAAGGGAAATCGCTAAAGCACTTAAAGCTAATAACTCTTTATATGGCTTAATCTTGATAACAACAACATAGATAAGGCAACGTTGGACACGATTAACGGATATCTGCAAAGAAATAAAACTATAACCGAGAAAAAAGCAGAAAGCTTAAATGCAGAGGGTAATAATTTATGCAGTCAATAAAAGTATAATGAAGCTATAGAAAAATATAAAGCAGCAATAAAAATTACAAAAGAATCTTTACGTACAGAAAACAAATTATTTGAAGAAAATAAAATAAATGCAGAAAAGAAATATGAAGAACAGCAGCAGAGCCTAAAGCTTGAAGAGCTAAAATATAATCAACTAATTTTAGCAATAAAAGAAAGTAAGGAAGAAGAAGCAAAGAGTTTAGTCCAAAATTTAAATGCGACTACGCTTAACAAGATAGACGATAACGGCGAAACGGCTTTAACTTATGCTGCTAAGTAAAGGCTTAAGTAAAGTATGCATGCAACTAATCCCTCAAATGAGCGATCCGACTATTAATACTATTACCAAAACTTATGGAACTACAGCCTTAACTTGTGCTGCATGGAAATGCTTAGGCGAGGTATGATACAACTAATTTCAAGAATGCCGGATCAAGCTATTAATCATATAACCAATGGCAGCGATACAGCATTAACCTTAGCTGTATGGAACGGCTTAGAAAAGGTAAGTGAGTTATTAATACCTAGAATGACTATTCAAGCTATTCATCATGTTAATAATAAAGGTGAAACAGTATGAGGAAGAAGATATTTACCAAATAATAGGCAAGATAATTTTTAACTTACAAAATAGTACTAATATTGATGAGAAGCTTATTTTAGCCGGATTAATAAGTGTAGGATATAATGTATTTAAACTAAATATTTGGAGCTGGTACTAATGCATAAAAAGGTTTAATGAAAGCCTGAATCAAGACTAATCTAAACTGGTTAAGGGTTCGCATAACGTACCCCGCCAGTCTAGACAGTTAACCAATTCTTGTAGTGCTATCTAAGTATAATCTTTATCACCAAGCATATTATAGATTTCCGGCATATATTTATGTTTCAGCCAAATCTCAAGATTACCGATAATATAAAGGTTATTTTTAGCTCTGCTAATACCGACGTTTAGCACATTCGGTTTATCGGTCATAACATTTCTTACTCCCCAATCTTCAGGATGTTGAGCCCCTAGTACCATAATAACCGTATCTGCTTCTTTCCCCTGAAAAGCGTGAATAGTACCAATATTATTACTACAAAAATTACTAACTTTATTTTCTATTTTAAGTTTACGGGCTTCTTGTTCTAAACTAAATTTTATATAAGAGCTATAATTTTTATACATAGTTATTATATAGATTTGATTTAATAATTGAATACAATTATCTTGTTCAAAAATTGATTTTAATAGTTTAAACAATTCTTTAAATTTGGCTTCTGATTCATATTGAGATTTTTTAGTATGATCATCTTGAATATCAATCCATCTTGATTTTTTTAGAATTGTTCTAAGATAAGAATCAGATTTAGGGGCAGCAAAAATCATTTTATTGTCATAAGCACTCTATTGCATATATCAAACATTGGGCTTTGACATCTTCTAGCACCAATAAAGGAAAACCCACGGAAATATTACCGTATCTTGTTTGATATAAAGAATTATGATCCGCTAGGTGTTGTACCGAGACTTCGGAAGGTGACCATGTTGAGTAATCTACTTTAAGTTTTTGACAAAGCTTATCTATTAATGCTTGACCTAAAATTGATATAGGAGCCGTTTGCATTGGGTCACCGACTACTATAACATTTTTTGATTTATAAATAGCACTTGCCGCATATTGCGGCGGAGTTTGTCCTGCTTCATCAATAATAAACCAAGCTAGGTCATTATGGCTAAAATGTTTAAACATATTATCAAATGAATAAAAAGTTGTTGAGACAACCGGTACAATCATAAAAAAGTTTTGCCACACGGCTTTCCACATATCCGGTTCTATGTTACTAAATTTTCCATTCATTATTCCAGAAAATAAACTTAAACTATCCCAAAAATTACGAGCATTAGCATTTATAAATATTTCGTGTAGTTTAGTTGCTTGAATAAATAATTTTGACCGTAATTTTTCTACTTCTTGATTACAATAAGGTGTAATTTTATGAAATGCGTCATAATCGGTAGAATAATTTTGCTCAAAATCATTATCGTTAAAGATTGTAACAGCAAAATTTTTGGAGGTTAAAAACTCCATACTAACAAATAAGGATTCTTCTATTTTTGTAAGCTTTTCTATATCGAGCTTTAATTGCTTGGATTTATCTTGAAGCTTTTTAATATCGCTTTTGTTTTTTTCTTTTAACTCTAATTGTTCATTTTTTAACCGAATTAAACGTAAGTTATCTTGAATAAAACTATTATATCTCTTTGTTTTAAAAACCCTAATGATAATGAACCAATTTCGTAATCAAATTCTTGGATTTTAGAATCAATATATTTTAATGTTGATTCTAAATTTTTTATTTCTTCTACATATTCATCTAAAATAGCTAACAAATCTTTATTTGGATAATCTTTTAATAAATCACTTTTTTGTTTATTAAGAGTAATAACTTTTTCTATTGTATCGTTAACGTTTAAGACGTCTTGATATAATTTATTAAAATATAACCATTCTTTTTGCCATTCTTCTTTAGTATCTATATATGAGTTACAGAGTTACAATATTTAGGCATTAAATACTTTAAGCTATGAGCTTCAGATTTACCTTTTAGTAAATTTAAATATTGAAACATTGTTTTATATTTGTAGCCTTCCTGTTCTTTAGGAAATTCAGGTTTCCAAAATTTTTCCATAAAACTTTGATGATTAGCACTTCTTCCAAGTACTGCCGTAAATATTCCCCAGTTTGTATTTCTATCCGTATCGTTTACTAACCAATCAAAAAATTTTAACTCTTCATGATAAATTTTATCTATCTTTGCATAAAGAGGTAACTCTTTGGAAATGTTTTCAACTGCATTATTGTTAGAAGAAGCTATAACAATCTCATGATTTTTAAGAGAAGGGACAAGAGCTTTTATTTTATATTCAAATCCTGAAACTTTAAAGCAATGTTGATCGTCACTAAATCCTTCATCGGGAGTTTTTAATTTAGCAAGGTTTAATGCTCTTTTGACATAAATATTTGCTATTATGTCAAATAGTAAAGTAGTGTACCGGTTCCGGGTGGACCGTTAACTGCAAAAATATGCTCTGTATTTTCTATTTTTTGTAGTATTGTATTAATAGCAGCGGTTTGTAAAGCAGCTAAACAATTTTTTGGTGATGAAGGCCATCTAGCAAACTACATTTTAGAAGGTTCAAGTAATTCTTTTAATAATAACAACTCACTCAAAACATCTTTTATATCAGGTTTATCATCAGCTCCAAGATATTATAGTAATTGGAGAATTTGCAGTAAATTTATCAATATTATTGCGTATTAAATCA
>NZ_RAQN01000008.1:0-7069 GCF_003664375.1 Candidatus Rickettsia colombianensi | reverse complement strand
GTCGCAAGGGCTGAAGCAGCACTTAAGGGTTTTGTACTTCCTCTAAATAAAGGAGGACCTTTTGATAAATTATCATTTATGGGTATAGAAGATGAAGAAGAAATCTTTGCCAATCCTATAAGAGCAACTAAAGAAGCATTAATAGCCGTAAGCGGAAATTCTATACCTAAAGAGCAATATGCACAAGCTGTAAAAGATAAAGCTATAAAAATCTTAAAACAAGATCCTAAAAACACTCCGGAAAAACTTGAGAAATATGAAAAATTTATTATTCAAGGAGATAAAAACCAGAAATTTAATGAAGATAGTAAGCAGTTTATCCCAAGAGTAAATCAATTATCTCAAGCGGAATTTAAGGAATTACAAAAGGCAGCCACTAATATGGTGCAGCAGATTAGTAATAGATTAGAAAAAAATAATAAAATTAGTAAGCAATTAGAACAAACTATTATACTTACTAACTCATCAGGCATAAAGAATCCTGAAATAATAAGGGAATTAAATAAGTTAGATTCTACTTATCTAACTGAAAATAGTACTAAAATAGCCACTGAATTAAAAGATATTAATGATAGAGGCACTTCTTTATGGGAAAAATTTAAGCAGATATTTACAGGTAGAAACTATTTGGAAGAAAGATTAGGAAAAGTTGTAGATAAATATATTACTCTGAGTGATGGATATGTAGTGAAGACAATTAATGATAAAATCTTTTCAAACGCTTTAACAAATCCTGAAATTGCTGAAGGTCTAACAAAATTTTTAAATGAAAATAAAGATAAAGCAGCAACTAATCCTGAATTTAAAAATTTAATTCCTGTTACGGGTGAGCCTATTATAGTTCAACCGCAACGAGTTAATAATTTTAATTTAGCAGAATTAAGAAAAATCAATCCAATAGCATTTGATAAAACCATATTTGAAGATTTAATAAAACTAAGAAGCTCTAATGTGAAACCCCCGCAAACTACTCCTAATACTTCTACTAAAAATCAAGAAGCAATAAGAAGAAGGGGTTAAATTTTAATATAACTTCATCATTGTGAGGAGGCTTTGTTACAATGCCTCGCAGGAATGACATCAGAACATAAAGATTTAGGTGAGATGCTTAAATACTCCTCTTTCCATAGCTCGTTATAAAGAATAGGGTCGATATTACCGCCTGAGATTAGTACTAGTAGTTTTTGAGGTTTGGATTGTGTTTTTAAAAAATTTATTACTGAAACCATATTTATACTACTTGACGGCTCGCATATAACTTTAAGTAAATGAGTAAGCCACGCCGTCCAGTAATATATTTCATATTCTTCTGCTAAATAAAAATGATCTAACTTTTTCAGATATTCAAATGTACGAGCCGATACGTTCAAGGTTTTAAGACCGTCCGCAATAGTATTCGGAGCATAGTTAAATCTATATATTTTATTATCTTTAACAGATAAATAAGCATCATTGGCATTTAAAGGTTCTGAACCTATTAACAAGCTTGTCGGTGATATTAATTCCTTGGCAAGATATGAGCCGGAAATTAAACCGCCGCCGCCGCAAGAGGCAAAAATAGCATCAGGACTAAAGCCTAACTGCTGTAATGCTTCATAGCATAACGTGCCTGCTCCTGCTATTGTAGAATCACTATCGGAAGGATGCATATAGTAAAATCCTTGCTTTTCATCTTCTTTTGCTTTTTCTTCCGCTTCTTGTCGAGTATCTATATATATAACTTCACCGCCGTAATAAAGAGCTGCTTGCTGTTTCACTTTTGAAGTGTTTAACGGTAAATAAATCCTTGTTTTAATACCGAATAATTTACTTGCATAAGCAAGACCAATCCCATGGTTACCCGTACTATAACCGACTATTTTATCAGGTAATTTTCCTTGCTCTTTTAATTCTAATAAATGATTTAACACTCCTCTAACTTTAAATGCACCGGTTTTTTGTAATGATTCAACCTTAAAAAAAATCTCATGACCGAGCATCTCATTTAAGCTTTCAGAGTGAACGATCGGAGTTAAATGTAGATATTGTTTTATTCTATTATGTGCGGCTGCTACATTTTGAGGAGGTTGTAGTAATAAATTCATAAATATAATTAATAATGGTAGCTTGAAATCAGGTTGATACTATATTATATAGTTAATAATTAGCAATTTTAAAAGGTTTTAATTGATGAATAAAAAATCCCTTCCGTTAATGGCACTGAGAGATATGGTAGTATTCCCAGGAGTAATTGCTCCTATTTTTGTGGGTAGGAAAAAATCGCTGCAAGCACTCTCTCATACTACCATTTCTGAGGAAGATAATAGTAAATATATTTTAGTAACTTTACAGAAAAAATTTGATCAAGAAAACCCTAGTAAACATGAACTTTATAACACAGCTATACTTGCTAAGATTATCCAAATAGTGAAGCTGCCTAATAATACGGCAAAAATCTTAATAGAAGCAGTAGCAAGAGTAAAGCTAAGCAATATCAAAGGCGAAGAAGCTTTTGAAGCAAATTACGAAATTATTCCGGATGAAGAAATATTTGACGTTAATAACATGCGTTCATTAGTGGATAATGCAGTACAACTATTTAGTAAATATGCGATTAATGATAAGAAAGTTAATGCGGAAATTATTGAAACTATCAATAAAGAAATAAGTAATAGCACTAATTTCATAAATATTATAAATATATTAGCTTCACATCTGATAACTTCACTTGAGGTAAAGCAGCATTTATTAGAAGAAACTAGTCCTTTTAAGCGTATCACTACGGTTATTAGTACGCTTATTTCCAATACAATAAATTCAGAAACCGAGCAGGCATTGCAGCAAAGAATAAGAAAGCAAATCGAAAAAACGCAGCGTGATTATTATCTGCACGAACAAATGAAAGCTATTCAAAAGGAGCTTGATGAAGATAAATCAGAACTTGCCGATATCGAGAAAAAAATTAAAAGTTTAAAATTATCTAAAGAAGCTAAAGAGAAAGCAGAATCAGAGCTTAAAAAACTCCGTAGTATGAATCAAATGTCGGCAGAGTCGGGAGTGACGCGTAATTATCTTGAGACTTTACTAAGTTTGCCTTGGGGTAAGCATGATAATAGTAAAATAGATATTAACCAAGCCGAGAAAATTTTAGATCGTGATCATTTTGGACTCGAAAAAGTTAAAGAACGAATTATAGAATATTTAGCGGTATTACAGCGTTCAAGTAAAATTAGAGGAGCTATATTATGTTTAATCGGTCCGCCAGGGGTTGGTAAAACTTCACTTGTAAAATCTATTGCCGAAGGAATGGGTAGAAAATACACTAAATTTGCTCTCGGCGGTGTTAGAGACGAAGCAGAAATCAGAGGGCATAGAAAAACTTACCTTGGATCAATGCCCGGTAAAATTTTAGGTCAACTTAAGAAAGTTAAGACTAGTAATCCTGTAATGCTACTTGATGAAATCGATAAAATGAGTTCTGATTTTAGAGGTGATCCGGCATCCGCTTTACTTGAGGTATTAGACCCTGAGCAGAATAGTCACTTTGTTGATCATTATTTAGAAGTAGAATATGATCTATCAAATGTAATATTTATTGCTACTGCTAACTCTCATGATTTACCTAGAGCTTTAAGTGATAGAATGGAAAAAATATATATTTCCGGTTATGTAGAGGAAGAAAAGCTCCAAATCGCCACAAATTATTTAGTGCCGAAACAATTTAGAATGCATAAAATTAAGAAAGATGAAATTACTATATCCGAGATGGCAATTTTGGATTTAATTAGATATTATACTAAGGAATCAGGCGTAAGAGCCTTAGAACGTGAAATAGGGGCATTAACTAGAAAGGCATTAAAGCAAATTTTAGCAGATAAAAGTGTTAAGCATATTGCCATAGATAGTAATAATCTTGAAGAATTTTTAGGGGCTAAGAAATATAATTTCGGGCTTGCCGAGAAAGAAGATCAAATAGGAAGTACTACGGGACTTGCTTACACCGAAGTAGACGGGGAGCTTTTAACTATAGAAGCTTTAGCATTTCCAGGGAAAGGTAAAATAAAGACCACCGGAAAACTCGGTGATGTTATGAAAGAATCGGCAATGGCTGCCTATAGTTGTTTTAGAAGCAGAGCAACAAATTTTGGATTAAAATATGACAATTATAAAGATTTTGATATTCATATTCACATACCGGCCGGAGCTATTCCAAAAGATGGACCGTCTGCCGGCTGTGCTTTGTTTACGACTATTGTTTCGTTGATGACTAAAATACCCGTACACCGCACCGTGGCAATGACAGGCGAAATTACTTTAAGAGGAAATGTTTTACCTATCGGTGGTCTTAAAGAGAAGTTACTTGCTGCAAGTAGGGGAGGTATTAAAACCGTGTTGATTCCTGAGGAGAATGTTAAAGACTTAAAAGATATACCGCCGAATATAAAAGAAAGCCTAGAAATTATATCTGTGTCAAATATTGATCAAGTACTTAAGCATGCTTTGGTAGAAACACCGATAAATAAATAGAGATTTGTTAATAGTCAAAATATCATATATTAAATTAATGCAAGCTATAGTAAGGTAATTCTTTTTGACTTTTCAATTAAAATGCGATTTTTCTTGCTTAATTCCTATAGTCAATTGATTTGAACTTGCCTATTATTATAGGCTTTCTTTCTTACACCTGTCACTAAATTGGGCTGAATTTATTGTTGCGTGGATCAATTTCACCTCTGTCATCCCGTGGCTTGACCACGGGATCCAGTTAAAAATACTGAAATTATTAGTATTTTTTATTGTTTTTATGGACCCTGTGGTCAAGCCACGGGGTGACACAGTAATGCAGCTACTCAAAGCGTCTTATCCGAGGTAGTAAAATCCATGCCTACAATAAAAGACAAAACAGCTTAGTTTATCTTTCTTCTTTCCAACTTTCATTTAGCAATTCCTTTAACTTAATTCTAAATACATAATAAAAAATATATTAATATTTTTTAACTAATTACTAATATTTATTAAAAATAATTAATGTATTGGGGTTAGTATTAATGAAAGAATCAAAAATATTAAGAAAATTTTTAGCAACGGCATCATTTATGCGGAACATTATTCACTAGCTCTAACGCTGCAGGAGCAACGGTTTTAACTACAGGTCTTGTAGACGTAAATCTTAGTACAACTACATCAATGGCATTCGGTTAAGATAAAAAATATGATATAATGACTTTCATTGTAATAACAAAGAGAGGAATATTGAGATGGAGGTAGCAAAATCATTAATTTTTTGGTCTGAAGTCAACGAAATATTTAAAAAAGTAAGTGATAAATTTGATTCTAAGTGGCAAACAAGAAAACGAGTATTAAATACACAAATATTAGTAACATTTTTATTTAAACTAGTACAAAGTTATAATAAACAAGGGTATGGTATAGTAGTCTTATTCAATTTTGGGAGTCATGTTTAGATAAAAATATTATATTACCCTAAACTAAAACAGTAGCTGCATCTTCATTATGTGAGGCAAGACAAAAATTACCAGAAGATGTTTTTATAGAATTGAATCAAAATTTATTGGTTCTTTGGCACAAGATTCAAGATTTACCAAATTGAAAGGGTTATAGAATATTTACAATAGATGGATCAAGGGTAAGTTTACCAAGAGAATTAATTAATGAAGGATTTATAGTGTGTTCAGCAGATCAAGGTAATTACTATCCACCAGGTTTAATGAGTTGTCTTTATAACATACAAGAAAAGGTGGTATATGACTTTAGTTTGCAAGCACATTTGAATGAAAGATTATCTGCTCTAGAACACATTCAACAGTTAGGTAGTAAAGATATTGTAGTACTGGATAGGGGATATTTTAGTTACTTAATGCTTTATAAAATCATAGAACAAAATTGTCATGTTATTTTTAGAATACCTTTTGGTATTAGAAATAATACCAATAATGAGATTATGAATTTTATAGAAACAGATCAAGAAGATAGTACTATAGATTATATGCCATCTACAACTGTTATGCATGATCTAAAGAAGGATGGTTATAATTTAAAATTTAGACCGCTAAAGGTACGCTTAATTAAACATAAAATAAATGATACAACTTATATATATGCTACAACTCTAACAGATAAGTATATTTTTCCCAAAGAATGTTTTTATGAAATTTATCACTCTAGATGGAGTATAAAAGAACTTTATAAAATCTCAAAGAGGTTTATAGAAATAGAAGATTTTCATGCAAAATCAGCTAGAGGTATTAAACAAGAATTATACGCTTTATACGCTCATATATTATTAATCAATTTATCTAGGTTTTTTGAGTTTGAAGCAGAAAAATTAATTCCATCTAACAAAAGTGAAGATAATAAATACATAACCAATACTTTTGATCCTATCTCAATGATAAAAATCAATTTTAAAAACTGTTTACTAATCGTAACGAGGCAGTTAGAAAATCTAGTGATGACAGGGTGTATTTTAACTAATAATACATTACAAAAAATTATAAGTTCTATAGCTAAAGTACGGCAAAAGGTAAGGTTAAATAGACACTATCCTAAAATATCGCGTAAATCTATTAATAGGTGGGTTACATCTCATAGTAGACGTAAATTTGCTTAACCGAATGCCATTGTCCACGATACTACGTCATAGTCAGGTAATATTTTAGCTGCGGATACGGCTGCCTTCTCGCCCTCTACTATGAGTATAGGCTTGCTGCTGCAAACAGCTTTCTCGATTTCGAAGATAGACTTATCGCCTTTGTCAGTAAATCCTTTTAGACGCCAACTATATTCTTGCTTCTTCGCTGCGTTATAACAATATGTTACAAACAACGTCTGCTTCTTGCCGTCTTCTTTGCTGACGAAACGTACTACGTACCCTAGTAGCTTGTTTTCTGCATCCTTGTAGCTATACACCGCCTCTAATTCATGATGCTGCATCATACCTTTTAAATGCTTATCTGGAGCAAAGCTTTCAGCATTTTTAATTTTGTCACCAGCTGCTACCCACTCATTAGCTACCTGAAGTTTTGCATGTTCTTTATTAGCTCTATTTTTAGCAACATTAGCACGATAA